>JALZBL010000045.1 GCA_030947395.1 Actinomycetota bacterium
GCCCTGGCCGACGCGTTGCGCCGGGCGGCGTCCGACGTGGTGCTGACGGCGCTGGGCACCGCCAAGGGCATGGAATCGGCTCTGGTGCCGGCGCGTGGATACCCGCTCGAGCTGATCCCGCCGGCGCCGTTGCCGCGCCGGATCGGTCGCGACCTCGCCCGCACCCCCGGGCGGTTGGTCGCCGCGGTCCGGGCCGCTGGTGACGTGCTGCGCCGCACCGACGCTGAGGTTGTGGTCGGGTTCGGCGGCTACGTCGCCCTTCCCGCCTACCTGGCCGCCCGGCGCCGATCGGTGCCCGTAGTCGTGCACGAGGCCAACGCCAAGCCCGGGCTGGCCAACCGCGTGGCCGCGCGGTTCACGCCGCACGTCTTCACGGCCTCGCCGGCGATCGCGTTGCCGCACGCCCGGGCGATAGGGATCCCGCTGCGCCGTTCGATCAGCGCCCTCGACCGGCCGGGCGCCCGCGCCGCGGCCCGAGCGGAGTTCGGGTTGTGGCCCGATGCGCCGGTGCTCCTCGTCACCGGTGGTTCCCAGGGTGCGGTCACGCTCAACACCGCCGCCGCAGAAGTCGCGGCGGCCGCCCGGGCGGCGGGCGTGCAGGTGTTACACGTCACCGGGCGCGTCAACCCCGTTACTATCCCCGGCGACCCGGGGCACCCGCCCTACGTCGTCGTGCCCTACGTCGAGCACATGGACCGGGCCTACGCGGCAGCCGACTTCGTGCTGTGCCGCTGCGGAGCGATGACCTGCGCCGAGCTGACCGCGGTCGGGCTGCCGGCGGCGTACGTTCCCTACCCGTTCGGCAACGGTGAGCAACGACTCAACGCCGCACCGATCGTGGCCGCCGGCGGCGGCCTGCTGGTCGAGGACGCCGATCTCACCGCCGGCTGGATCGAGCGGCACGTGCTGTCGATCCTCACCGATCCGCTCCGCCTGGCCACCATGGCCGCCGCCGCGGCCGGCGCCGGCACGCGGGACGCGGACGACCTCCTGGCCCGGGCCGTGCTCGACATCGTCGCCGGGGCGCGTGCCCGATGAGTCAGGGCCCCAGCGAGACCGACCCCCAGCTCGCCCGGAACGGTGCCGACCCTCCCGGCCCCGCCGCCGACCGCTCCCAGTCGAGCTACGACCGGCCGCCGGGCTGGAGCGCACCCGGCGCCGCGCTGGTCGCGAGCGCCGAGACCGACGCCCGCCCGAGCCTGGTCGAGCTGGGCCGGGTGCACATCGTCGGCATCGCCGGGGCGGGGACGAGCGGGCTGGCCCGGCTCCTGCTCGCCCGCGGGGTGAGCGTCAGCGGCAGCGAGGCCCGCGAATCGGACACGGTGCGGGCGTTACGCGCACTGGGCGCGACCGTGCACGTCGGCCACTCCGCCGAGCACCTCGACGGCATCGACACGGTGGTGTATTCGACCGCGATCCCACCCGGCCACCTCGAACTGCGGGCCGCCCGCGCACGCGGTCTGCCCGTCCTGCGGCGGGCCTCGGCCCTGGCTGCGGCCCTCGGCGATCGGCGGGGGATCGCGATCGCCGGCACGCACGGCAAGACCACCACCACCTCGCTGCTCACCGTGGCCGCGCAGGCCTGTGGGCTCGACCCGTCCTTCGCGATCGGGGGCAACCTCTACGAGACCGGTCGCAACGCCCACTTCGGGTCGGGGGAGTGGGCGGTGATCGAGGCCGACGAGAGCGACGGATCGTTCCTGCTGCTGGAGCCGGAGATCGCGGTCGTCACCAACGTCGAGGCCGATCACCTGGAGAACCACGGCGATCTGGCCGGCGTGCGCCGGGCGTTCGAGCAGTTCACCCACCACATCGTCGACGGTGGCCTGCTGGTCGCCTGCGCCGACGACCCGGGCAGCGCGGCGATCGCGCAGTACGGGCGCGAGCGCGGCCTGCGGGTGTTGACCTACGGCGAACGGGCGACGGCCGACGTGGTGGTGAGCGACGTGGTCGAGGGACCGTCGGCCGTGACGTTCGGCGTGACGGGGCCGGTGGAACGCAGCGCCGTGACCCTCGGCGCGCTCGTCGGCCGGCACATGGCCCTGAACGGGGCAGCCGCCCTGACCGTGGCCGCGGAGCTGAGCCTGGACCTCGACCGGGTCGCCGAGGTGTGGCGCAACTTCGCGGGCGTACAGCGGCGCTTCGAGTTGCGCGGCACGGCCGATGGCGTGCGCGTGTACGACGACTACGCCCACCACCCGACCGAGGTCGCGGCCTCGCTACGAGCGGCGCGCGCGGCCAGCGGAACCGGCCGCCTGATCGCGGTGTTCCAGCCGGGCACCTTCAGCCGCACCCAGACCTTCGCCATCGAGTTCGGCCGCGCGCTCGGGCTGGCCGACGTCGCCGTCGTCATGGACATCTTCCCGGCCCGCGAAGAACCCATCCCCGGAGTAACCGGTGCGCTCATCGCCGACGCCGTTCCACTGGCTGCCGAGAACGTGATCTACGAGCCGAGCTGGGGGGCCACGGCCGAACGGATCGTCGCGGTCGCCCGACCGGGTGATCTGGTCATGACGATGGGCATCGGCGACGTCCACCTGATCTGCCCGGACATCCTGCGCCTGCTGGTCTCCCGGGCCGCCGCGGACGCCCGATCATGACCGACCTGGACGAGGTGCGGGCGGCACAGTGGTCGAAGCCACAGCGGCCCCAGCGGCCCCAGCGGCCCCAGCGGCCCCAGCGGCCGCGGCGAGCCGGACCCGCCCGGCGGTGGCTGATCCTGGCCTCGGTGCTGCTGCTCCTGGCCGGGATCGGCTGGGTGATCGGGTTCAGCCCCGCGTTGTCGGTGCGCTCGGTGCAGGTCGAGGGCGTGCACCGGCTCAGCGCTGCGGCCGTGCTCGAGGCGGCCGACGTGAAGGCGGCGACTCCACTGCTGCGGGTCCCGCGGGGCGCCATCGCCGCCCGGGTGCAGCGGCTGCGCGACGTGCTACGAGCCGACGTGAGCGTGTCGTACCCCTCGACCGTCGTCATCAGGGTCACCGAGCGCACCGCGGCCGGTGTGCTGCAGACCGATGCCTCGAGCTGGTTGCTGGTCGATGAAACCGGGCACAGCTTCGCGACGCTGAGCGCCCGGCCGTCCACGCTGCCCCTGCTCGTGCCGGCGCCGGCGGTCTCGGCCGATGCGGCCACCCTCGCCGCCATGGCCCAGGTCGCGGTTCAGGTGCCGCCGGCGGTTCGGGCCAGGCTCGAGACGGTCACCGCCGGCTCGCCGACCACCGTGACGCTGACGCTGCGCGGCGGTCGGACCGTGATCTGGGGCGCCTCGCTGCGCAACGCCGACAAGGCCCGGGTGCTGCCGGCCCTGCTGCGCCGGCCCGGCCATACGTTCAGCGTGGCCGACCCCGACCTGCTCTGGGCCCGTTGACCCTGATGGGCCGCACCCGGGCTGGCCGGGTGACCGGAAGCCTTCCGCCGTGCCGGTCGGCCCCGGAGCAGGGTGCGTGACCGGCGGATCTGCCGGCTGGGCGGCCAACCTTCGGCGTGTCGGCGGCGTGCCTACCGGGGAAGGCACGCCGGCGCGCTTACCTTTTCCTCATCACCCCAGGTTGACATAACTATAACCATCTAGTTGAGGGTGAGTGTTATCCCCGGCCCGGACCGAAGCGAGGACGCTCATGAGCTTGCCGCACAACTACCTGGCCGTCATCAAGGTCGTCGGCGTCGGTGGCGGCGGCGTCAACGCCGTCAACCGCATGATCGAGGTCGGCCTCAAAGGCGTGGAGTTCATCGCGGTGAACACCGACGCCCAGGCCCTGCTGATGAGCGACGCCGACGTCAAGCTCGACGTCGGCCGCGAACTGACCCGCGGTCTCGGCGCCGGTGCCCAGCCCGAGGTGGGCAAGCAGGCGGCCGAAGACCACGCCGAGGAGATCGAGGAGGTGCTCAAGGGCGCCGACATGGTCTTCGTGACCGCCGGCGAGGGCGGCGGCACCGGTACCGGTGGCGCGCCGGTCATTGCCCAGCTGTCGCGCAAGCTCGGTGCGCTGACCATCGGCGTGGTCACCCGGCCGTTCAGCTTCGAGGGCAAGAAGCGCGCGCAGCAGGCCGAGGACGGCATCGAGGCCTTACGGGCCGAGTGCGACACCCTCATCGTGATCCCCAACGACCGGCTGCTGCAGATCTCGGACTCCAAGGCCACGGTCATGGATGCCTTCCGCAGCGCCGACCAGGTGCTCCTGTCCGGAGTGCAAGGCATCACCGACCTCATCACCACACCCGGCCTGATCAACCTGGACTTCGCCGACGTCAAGAGCGTGATGAGCGGCGCCGGCTCCGCGCTCATGGGCATCGGCTCGGCCCGTGGGGAGAGCCGGGCCCGGTCGGCGGCCGAGGCGGCCATCGCCAGCCCGCTGCTCGAGGCCAGCATGGACGGCGCACGCGGGGTGCTGCTGTCGATCTACGGCGGGTCGGATCTCGGCCTGTTCGAGATCAACGAGGCCGCAACCCTCGTCTCCGACGCGGCGCACCCGGACGCCAACATCATATTCGGTGCGGTCATCGACGACACCCTCGGCGACGAGGTGCGTGTGACGGTGATCGCCGCCGGCTTCGACTCCGGCCAGCTGCCCTACAAGAAGGTCGAGGTGCGCCGCCCCGACGTCGCCCCGGAGTCCGAGCGCCGTGACCGGTCCTTTGCGCCCGTCGCGGCGGCCGCACCAGCGGCGGCGCCGGCGTCGACGGGTACGCCGTGGCCGTTGCCGACCTCCTCGGCCGGACGCACTCCGGTAGAACTCGACGACGATCTCGACGTACCGGAGTTCCTTCGCCGTTGACCGATCCCGGACCATCCCGCGCGCCGGCCGGAAACCCGGACGGAGACTCGGCTGGAAACCCGGCCGGAAACCCGGACGGAAACCCGGCCGGAAACCCGGCCGGAAACCCGGCCGGCGACTCCGCCCGGCGGGCCGAGCTGGTCGCCGCGCTGGCCCGAGTGCGTACCCGCCTGCACGACGCGTGCGTCGCCGTCGGGCGCAGTCCGCGCGAGGTGACGCTGATCGTCGTCACCAAGCGCTTCCCGGTGTCCGACGCCGCTATCCTGCTCGACCTGGGTGTCACCGACCTCGGCGAGAGCCGTGACCAGGAGGCGAAGGTAAAGGCGGCCGCGCTGCCGCAGGCCGCCTGGCACTTCGTCGGGCAGGTCCAGACGAACAAGGCCCGCTCCATCGCCGGTTACGCCGCCGCGGTGCACTCCCTCGACCGGGCACCGGTTTTGGCCGCGCTGGCCGCCGGCGTGCGCCGCGCTGATCGGCGCCCGCTGCCGGTGTTCGTCCAGGTCAGCCTGGACGCTGACCCGAGCCGGGCGGGGGTCGCGCTGGATCGGGTGGACGAGCTGGCGGCGGCCGTGGTCGCCGAACCGGCGCTCGAGCTGCTCGGCCTGATGGCGGTTGCTCCGATGACCGCCGACCCGGCCGACGCCTTCGCCCGGCTGGCCGCGGCCTCGGCGGCGTTGGTCCGCGCCCACCCCGGCGCGACGGCGATCTCGGCCGGCATGAGTGGCGACCTGGAGCAGGCGGTCGCCGGCGGTGCGACACACTTGCGGATCGGCACGGCGTTGCTCGGTTCCCGCGGGGCTGGCGTGGGCTAGCGTCCGTGCCAGATTCGATTCGCGATTCGGTCCGGTCACATCAACGGGTTTGTGGGAGGACGGCATGGCCGCCAGCTTGCGCAAGATGGGCGTCTACCTCGGCTTGGTCGAGGACGAGGACGCCTACGCCGACGGCGTCGACTCCTACGACCGGGACACCGGGCGCGAGCCGGCCGGGGCCCGCCCGCAGGGGGCCGCCTCCGAGCACGCCCCGGCCCGAGCGGCGGTCCGGTCCCGGGTCGACACCGACCACGCGCGAAGCGGATCGACGGCGCTGGCCGCGCGGGAGTGGAGCGAGTCCGAGCAGTACGCGACCGACTACGTCGACTACTCCGAGCCGGGTCCGGCTGCGTCCGCCTACCGCATCACCACCCTGCACCCGCGCACCTACAACGAAGCGGTCACCATCGGCGAGCACTTCCGGTCCGGAACGCCGGTCATCATGAACCTCACCGAGATGGCCGATTCCGACGCGAAGCGGCTGGTCGACTTCGCGGCCGGCCTGACTTTCGGGCTGCACGGGCGGGTAGAACGCGTCACCAACAAGGTCTTCCTGCTCAGTCCGCAGAATGTGACGGTGACCGCCGCGGACAAGGCCCGGATCGCCGAGAACGGGTTCTTCAACCAGAGCTAGCCGGCGCGGCGCCGATCGCGGGTAACCGCCGGTGTCGGTTCGAAGTGGCTGCCGGCTCGGCCGGCCCGGCATGATGGTGCGGTCGAAGCGTTCCCCGCGAGCGGGTCGGCCGTCAGGTTCAACCATCGATGCGATCGGGAGGATGCGGCCGCGTGCGCACCGCCTTCGCCGTGATCGGGCTGGTGTTGTTCGTCTTCTACCTGCTCATCCTCGCGCGGGTCGTGGTCGACACCACCCGTTCGTTCGCCCGCAACTGGCGCCCGACCGGAGCGGCCGCCATCGGGTTCGAACTGGTGTACCTGAGCACCGATCCACCGGTGAAGGCCCTGCGCCGGCTGATCCCGCCGTTGCGGATCGGGCCGATCGCGGTGGATCTGTCGGTGTGGTTGTTGCTGCTGACCGTGTTCCTGCTGCGGGCGCAGGCGGTTAGGCTGGCCCAGGGCTAGCCCCACTGGCATCATCCGCCACGACCTACCACCACACCCGGCCGCTGCGCTGGCCGTAAGCGAAGAGGTGAATCAATGAGCTTGTCTTCGGGCGACGGATCGGGTTCGGGGATCAAGACCCTGACTCCCGCCGAGGTCCACAATGTCGCCTTCAAGAAGCCACCGATCGGCAAGCGCGGCTACGACGAGGAAGAGGTCGACAACTTCCTCGATGTCGTCGAAGCCGAGCTGGCCCGACTAATCGAGGAGAACGAGTCGTTGCGCCACCGCGGCGACGGCGGCCACGACGATGCCCAGCTGGCCAACATCACCGACCAGGACCTCGTCGAGGAGAACCGGCGGCTGAGCGAGGCGCTATCGCGGGCCCAGCAGGAGCAAGCTGCGGCCGTGGCCCGCGCCCAGCAGGAGCAGGCCGCCGCGCTGTCGCAGGCCCGCCAGGAGGCGGCGGCCGCCCTGTCCCAGGGCAGCGGCGACCGCGACGAAGCGGTGCGCCGCCTGCAGGAGGCCCACCAGAGCGCCGAGCAGCGCGCCCAGCAGGCCGAGCAGCGGGTGAGCCAGGCCGAGCAGCGCGCCCAGCAGGCCGAAGAGGCGCTCAACCAGGCGCAGGAGCAGCTGAGGTCCTCGGCGTCGACCGGTTCGCCCGCCGCGGCGTCGGCCGATCATCACCAGCAGGCGGTGAAGGTGCTCGCGCTGGCCCAGCAAACGGCCGACCAGCATTTGTCGGAAGCCCAGCAGGAGGCCGAGCAGCTGCGGGCCCAGGCCCAGGCCACTGCCGACCAGCTCGAGCGCGAGAGCACCGTCGCGGCCGAGCAGCTTGTGCGCGAGGCCCACGAGCGGGCCGAGGGGCTCACCCGCGACAGCGAGGCCCGCGCGGTGAAGGTCCGTCAGGACGCCGAGCAGCACGCCGCCGCGGTCAACGAGGCGCTCGAGACCCGCAAGGCCTCGCTCGAGCGCCGGCTGGAGGAGCTGAGCACCTTCGAGCGCGAGTACCGCTCCCGCCTCAAGAGCTATCTGGAATCACAACTGCGCGACCTCGAGCACGGCGCCGACGACGACGGTGCCGCCCCGGCGGCGGCCGGCGCGCAGCGGGGCTCGCAGGGCTGACCGAACACCACCGCAGAACCGCCGCGCAGCCCGGTTGGCCGACCGATCACCCGGCCCAGCCGGTAGGGCCGCGCCGCGCCAGGCCGGTGTCCGGAAAGCGGACGGTCGGCCACGAGGACCAGTCAGAAGTGCTGCGTGAGCTGCGCGATAGCGGTGAGTTCGAGGATGGCCGGGTCGCTGTGATCGATCTCGTCGTGCTCGAGCGCCCACGTATTCGGATTGGGAATGTAGACCGCGTTGAGGCCGGCCGCGCGCGCCGGGTTGACGTCGGACTGCGGTGAGTTGCCGATCATCCAAGTCGTGCCAGCGTCGAGGTCCTGCCGAGCGATCAGGTCTTGATAGGTGCTCACGTCCTTCTCCGCGACGATCAGGATCACGTCGAAGAAGGACGCCAGGCCGGACGTGTCGATCTTGGCTTGTTGCTCCGCGTCGATCCCCTTGGTCAACAGGATCAGCCGGTGGCGGGAGGCCAGCTCGCGCAGGGTCTCGACGGCTCCCGGCACGGGCTCTACCCGGTTACGCCGCAGATCCTCGACGAGGGTGTCGATGTGCGCGGACTCCTCCGCCGAGGCCGGACGGCCCAGGATCTGGCCGAACGTGTCCCGCAGGCTGCCGATGAAGACCGCGCTCCCGTAGCCGTGGCGCCGGGTGTTCTCCCGCTCGAGCGTGGCGAAGACGTCCCTGACTCGAGCGGCCGGGACGGAGCGGGCCGCCAACCAGTCGACGAACGCGGTGAAGGTGCGATCGAAGCGCTGGTTGTTCTCCCACAGGGTGTCATCGGCATCGAAGACCAACACCGGTGTGGCGGTGCCGGGCG
>JALZBL010000285.1 GCA_030947395.1 Actinomycetota bacterium
GGCCTGCACACCGCCGTGCTCACCGGGGAGCCGGCCGATCAGGCCGCCGTGATCACCGCCTGGCGCCGCCGCGTCCAACCGGCCGGCGCAACCGTGACCGTCCGCGACCGCCCGGCCGGGGTCGAAACGCACCTCGACGCGGTCGGGCCGCCGCCCTCGGCCGCCGCCCTTATGGCCGCGGTGAAGGCCCAGCTTGATCCCGACCACCGTTGTGCGCCCGGCCGCTTCCGCGGCTGGTTCTGACCGGTTCGAGAGGCCACCGATGACCCAGCCCGGGCCAGCACCGACCGCGACGGCCCCGGTGCACGACGCCGACCACCGCTCGGACAACGCGCTGCAGGTCCACGACGACGGTGGGACCGGCATCTTCGACGCCCATCACCCGCCGTCCGATGAGATGATCTCCGACTGCGTGCACTGCGGCTTCTGCCTGCCCAGCTGCCCCACGTACACGCTCTGGGGCGAGGAGATGGACTCCCCGCGCGGGCGCATTTACCTGATGAAGGCCGGCAAAGAAGGCACCGTCGCGATGGACGACACCTACGCCGGCCACTTCGACGCCTGCCTGGGTTGCCTGGCCTGTGTCACCGCGTGCCCGAGCGGCGTGCAGTACGACCAGCTGCTCGAGGCGGTGCGCCCGCAGCTGGAACGCAATCACCCGAGGGGGTCGGCCGATCGGCTGTTCCGCTCGGCGATCTTCTCCCTGTTCCCGTATCCGCGCCGGCTGCGGGTCGCCGCGTTCTTCGGCAGCCTCTACCAGCGCGGGCCGCGCCGCCTGCTGCAGAAGGCCGGCGTGCTGAGGCTGCTCCCGGCCCGGCTGCAGGCCATGGAGGCACTGCTGCCGCCGATGCGCCTGCGCGACCTCACCCGCCGCCTGCCGGAGTACACGCCGGCCCAGGGACCGGTGCGGCATCGGGTGGCGATGCTGACCGGCTGTGCCCAGCAGGTGTTCTTCGCCGACGTCAACGCCGCGACCGTGCGCGTGCTGGTCGCGGAGGGGTGCGAGGTGTTCGCCCCGGCCGACCAAAAATGCTGCGGGGCGCTGTCGATCCACGCCGGCCGTGAACCGGAAGCCCTGGTCCGCGCCCGTGCGCTGATCGACCGGTTCGCCCAGCTCGACATCGACAGCATCGTCGTCAACGTCGCGGGATGCGGTTCGACCATGAAGGACTACGGGGCGCTGCTGCGCGACGATCCTGATTACGCCGACCGGGCGCGGGAGTTCTCGGCCAAGGTGCGCGACATCTCCGAACTGCTCGACCAGCTCGGGCCGGTCGCCCGTCGGCACCCGGTCGGCGCCCGCGTCGCCTACCACGACGCCTGCCATCTGGCCCACGCCCAGCACATCCGCACACAGCCGCGGGCGGTGCTCGCCACCATCCCCGGGATGGAGGTCCTCGATATCCCCGAGTGGGAGATCTGCTGCGGTTCGGCCGGCATCTACAACCTGGTCAACCCCGAGCCGGCCGAGGAACTGGGACGGCGCAAGGTCGCCAACATCCTCAGCGTGGAGCCCGACGTCATCGCCACCGCCAACGCGGGCTGCCTGCTGCAGATCCGCCGCTACCTCGATCCGTCGACCCCGCTGTTCCACCCGGTGCAGCTGGTGGACTTCTCCATCCGCGGTGTCGACCCGCTCGCCCCCTGATCACTCGGCCTGACCCCGGCCTCCGCTTCGGCGCAAGGAGACGCTCATGTTCCGCCAGACCTACGACCCGGTCGCGAACTCCCTCGGCGCGTCCACCCTCATCGCGGTGCTCCCGCTGCTCACCGTGTTCGTGCTGCTCGGTGTGCTCAAGATGCGCGCGCAGTGGGCTGCCCTCATCGCGCTGGCCGTATCCATCGTGGTGGCCATCGCCGTCTACGACATGCCGGCCGGGCAGGCGTTCTCGGCGGCCGGGGAGGGTGCGGCGTTCGGCCTGTTCCCGATCATGTGGATCGTCGTCAACGCGATCTGGCTCTACACGATGACGGTCACGACGGGCCACTTCGACGTGCTGCGTCGTTCGTTCGGAACGGTGTCCGAGGACCAACGGATCCAGGCGATCATCATCGCGTTCTGCTTCGGCGCCCTGCTCGAGGCGCTGGCCGGCTTCGGTACCCCGGTGGCGATCACCTCGGTGATGCTCATCGCCCTCGGCTTCTCCAAGCTCAAGGCGGCCGCCATTGCGCTGGTGGCCAACACTGCGCCCGTCGCCTTCGGGGCCATTGCGGTTCCCATCACCACCCTGGCCAAGATCACCGCCCTTCCCGAGCAGGACCTGGCCTCCACGGTGGGCCGGCAGACGCCGGTGCTGGCCCTGATCGTCCCGCTGGCCCTGGTCTTCATGGTCGACGGCCGGCGTGGGCTGCGTCAGACCTGGCCGGCCGCGGTGCTGGCCGGGGTTGCCTTCGCGGTGTTGCAGTTCCTCAGTTCCAACTACATCTCGATCGCGCTCACCGACATCATCGCCTCACTCGGTGCCGCGGCGGCCATCGTGGCCTTCCTGCGCGTGTGGCAACCGGCCGAGCTGTTGCGCGTCGAGTCGCTCTCGGAGGAGGAGGTGCAGGGCCACCTGCGTGCGGCCACCGCCTCGGCGCACGCGGTGGAGCTAGGTGCGAGCCGCACGGCGGACTCGGGCCCGAGCCACGCGGCGGCCGGGAGCAGCAAGACCGCCACGGCCACCGGAGGGGACAGCAGCACCGCGACCACGACCGCCACCGGCGGGGACAGCGGCGCCCACCGTTCCATCGGCGCGCAACGCTCCGCCGCCGTGCACCGGGAGGCGGCGGAGTTCCGGGAGTCCGGCTACCCCCAGGCCGACGCCGCCCCGCTGCCGGACTACGGGAGCGGAGCCCGGCCGCGGGTCGTACCGCACGACTCGCCGGCCGACGTCGCCCGGGCCTATGCGCCCTACCTGATCATCATCGCTGTCTTTTCGGTCGCTCAGCTGGCGGTGATCAAGGACGTCCTGGCCAAGGCCACTCGTGCCTTCGCCTGGCCCGGGCTGCACATCCACACCGCGGCCGGTAAGACGCCGTCGGCCGTGAAGTACACCTTCGCCTGGGCGTCGGCCGGTGGCACCCTGCTGCTCGTCGCCGGGCTGATCACCATGCTGGTGCTGGGTTTGACGCCGGCCCGGGCGCTGCGGGACTACGGCCGGACCCTCGACCAGCTCAAATGGGCCATCCTCACCGTCGCCGCGGTGCTTGCCCTGGCCTACGTGATGAAC
>JALZBL010000286.1 GCA_030947395.1 Actinomycetota bacterium
TCGCGCGCACCACCCTTGGTCTGCCCGAAGGTCCGCAGATCCCACCGATCGAGCAGCCGGGCGGTGAGCGGCTGACCCAGGCCCAGGAGATCACGGTGGGCAACCAGCGGGTGCAGGGTTATCCGGAGTACCAGCCCGGCGCGCCGTACTACTACGGCGGTGGCGGCGGGTACGCCGGCGGCTGGTACAGCACGCCGTTCTGGGAGACGTTGTTGCTCGGTTCGGTGCTCACCGGCGGCTTCGGCGGCTGGGGCGGCGGTTATGGCGGCGGTGGCTACGGCGCCGGATATGAGGAAGGGCGCGAAGCCGGCGAGAACGACAACAACGGCGGCAACGACTCCGGCGGCGGCTGGGGCGGCGGCGACAACAACGCCGGCAGCTGGGGCGGCTTCGGCGGCGGCGATGGCGGTGGTGGCTGGGGCGGCTTCGGCGGCGGCGGTGGCGGTGGCGACTTCGGCGGCGGCGGCGGCAGCGACGGCGGCAGCTTCTGAGCCGGTCGTCCGGAGTCGAACTGGGCCCGAGCGGCCCGGCCGCCGACGCTTACCGTGGCGACATGAAGATCCTCGTGATCCTGGTCGTCATCGTCGTCATCGTCTGGTTCGCCTACACCCGCCTCAAAGCCAACAACTCCTCGATCGCCGAGGAGTTGCGCAAGCTGCGCCGCGGCGACGACGGTCCGGGCAGCACCAACCGCCCCTGAGGTTCACGATTTCGTCGGTGCCGGCGGCTACGGTTCGATCATGGAGCGGCAGACGACCGAGCCGGCCCGCCCGCGGGCCCCCACGTCTCGGACCGGCCCCGCGCAGGCCGAGCTGCCGTTGCCGGGTGTGCGGCGGCTCTTCGCGTGCACGCCGTCCCGCCTGACCAGCTTCGACTGCCCGCGGCGCTACCGGATGACCTACCTCGACCGGCCGGCTCCGCCCAAGGGAGCGCCGTGGGCCCACAACAGCCTCGGCGCAGTGGTCCACCTCGCGTTGCACCGCTGGTGGACTTCGTCGCGCCGGCAGCGCACACCGCAGTTCGCCGGCACGCTGGTCGAACGGCACTGGTCGGCCGACGGTTTCCGCGACGACGACCAGTCGGCGGCCTGGCGCCACCGGGCCCGCGAATGGGTGCAGGCCTACGTCGGCGAGCTGGATCCCGACATCGAGCCGGCTGGGGTCGAACGGACCGTGGCGACCACCACCGACCGGCTGGCCGTCTCGGGTCGCGCGGACCGCATCGACGATCGCGCCGGCGAGCTGGTCATCGTCGACTACAAGACCGGGCGTCACCTCCCGCGACCGGAGGACGCGCGCGGGTCGCTGGCCCTGGCCGTCTATGCCCTCGGTGCGGCCCGCATCTTCCGGCGGGCGTGCCACCGCGTCGAACTGCACCACCTGCCTACTGGCACCGTCGCGGCGTTCGAGCACACCGAGGACAGCCTGGCCCGGCACGTGCGTCGGGCCGAGAGCACCGCGGATGACATCGTCGCGGCCACCGACACGCTCGCGGCCGGCGCCGATCCGGACGACGTCTTCCCGGCGGTGCCCGGCCCGGGATGCTCGTGGTGCGACCTGCGCCGGCACTGCCCGCAGGGCCGTCAGGCGTCGGCGCAACGGTCGTCGTGGGCCGGGTTGGCCGACGCCTTCGAGCCGTGACGTCAGTGGCCGCGGGGCCAGCGGTGACGTCGGCGCGAATGCTCGGGCCAGAACCCACGCTCGGCCAGAACGCAGCCGGGCCGGCTCACTTGGGCGGGGTGGGTTCCTTGTTCACCTGACGCGCGGTACGGACGTCACGGGCGTGGGCGGTCAGGTACTCGTGCTGGAAGTCGGGGTGATCCTGGCGGCAGTGGTCGTCGAGTTCGGTGGCCCACGAGAACCGCAGCTCGCACTTGGGGCACTGGTGAACGCTCATGTCTTCCTCCGATCCGCGGCGCATCCGCGGACCGTTCGAGGATATTCCGGCCGGTACCACCCGTCGAGCGGGCGGCTAGCGGAAGGCCGCCGTACCGGCCGAGGTGCTGGCCAACACGCCGCGACCGAGGGCGCTCAGCACCGCGTCGGGTGCGACGCCGGGCGCGCTCACCTGCGCCAAGGTATGGGCGTCGATCGCCTCCAGCCGCACCAATCCGGACGGGGCGGGGACCAGCAGACCGTCGCCGGCCTCGAGGGGCAGGGCCGCAGCGCGACGCTGCCACAGCCGTTGGAGGCTGCCGCTGTCGCTGAGGGCCAGGACCGCTGCGCGAACCGAGACCAGTTCGATGCGATCGCCGGCCACCGCGTGGGCCGACGGGACCGCCGGCGCCTGGACGGCCGCGCCGAGGGTGAGGGTCGAGCCGACCTTGCCGGTGGTCGGGGCGAGGGAGATGATCGAGCGGCCGTCGCGACTGAGGACGGTCATGACCTGATCGGCCGACAGTGGTGTCCGGCCGGCGAGCGGGACCGACCAGGCGCGCTTGCTCGCCCCCGGCGCCCGCAGGCTGAGTACCTCACCGCTCGGGCAGCTGGACGCCAGCAGGACGCCGCGCTCGCCCAGCACCGCGCTGCGATTGCGGCAGCCTCGCTCCGAGACGTCGTCGTCACCGTCCTTCTCGTCCCACCAGTCGATGCCGCCGGTCGGCTCGAGCAGCTCCACCAGGTTCGGCGCGACGATCAGCACATGGCCCTGGTCGCTCGACACCTGGATGTTTTGCCCGGTGACGAACAGGGTGCGGACCCAGAGGCGCTTGCCGGTGGGCACGTCGAGGCTGGTCGCTTCGTCACAGTTGCCGTCGTGGGCGTAGATCGCCACGGCGGCGCCGTTCTGCGCGGCCACGGTGCAGATCGAGCGGTCGTCGCGGGAGTAGCTCCAACGCACGGTGCCCGTGCCGGCATCGCGACCGACGACGGTGTGCGCGGAGAACGTGACGACGACGTCGAGCCACACGGGCTGGCCCACGGCGCTGCGGTCGCTCGTCTGCCAAGCCCGGGCCAGCTGCGCGGGAGTGGGTCCGGGCGCCAGCGGCGTCGCGGGGACCGAGGTGGTGCGACTGGCTACGGCACGGATCTCGGCGTGACGCCAGAGCGGCCAGAGGCCGGCGGCCAGGACCACGACAACTGCGGCCAGCACGAGCAGGTAGCGCCGCCAGGCCGCGCGGGCGCGGGCGCGGGCCGCGCGGACCGCAGCCTGAGCTCGGTCGTCCGGGCTCATTCGCCCTCGGGCGCCCGATCCACCCTTGGGGCCGGCGG
>JALZBL010000046.1 GCA_030947395.1 Actinomycetota bacterium
GGCCCGGCACCCCCGGCCGGACGGGCGCGCGGGCCGCCCTCCGGGCGCGGTGAGCGTCCGCCGGGGCGGGCGTGCGTCCCGCCGAGGGCAGTGGGACAGTGGAGGGGTGCACAGGCCCGGGCGTACGCAGGTGAACCCGCCAATCGCGATCACCGCGGTACCGGCCAGTCTGGACGATCAGTTCGACGCCCGGCGCCGCAAATATTTGATCATGATGGGTCTGCGGGTGGTCTGCGTGCTCGTTGCCGTGCTGACGTATCCGTTTTCGCTGTGGCTGGCCCTGGCGTTCATCGTCGGCGGGGCGGTCCTGCCCTGGTGCGCCGTACTGATCGCCAACGACCGGCCGCCGCGGCGCGGGACCACCTTCGTGCGCTACCAGGCGCCCCAGGCCGACCGGATGCTCGAGGCCCCCCCGGCCGTCGGGCGCTCCGATCGCGACGCCGCCTGAGCTACGCCCGTCAGCCAGTCCGGCCGGGCACGGGCCGGCGGTGGCAGAATCGGTTCGCGTGAGCACCCAGACGCTGGACAGCCCGCAGACCGCCGACGCCGAGACCGGCTCCGAGGTTTTCCACTACGTGCGCAAGGCCAAGATCGCCGAGAGCGCCGTGATGGGAACCATGGTGCAAGCGTTGTGCGGCGAGGTGTTCCCGGTCACGAAGACGTCCAAGCCCGGCTCGCCGGTCTGTGCGGCCTGCAAGGAGATCTACGAGTCGATGCCGGCCGGCGGCGACTGACGATAACGGCCCGGCGCGCCACCCGGCGCGGATGGCTCGGCCGCCGCGTTCAGGGTCCGCCAGGTGCCCCGCAGCCGGCGACGCGGCGGCGGGGAAGGGTGCATCTCCTCGATGGCCGCGTTGAACTCGGCGCCGATCAGCACCCCGAAGGCCAGCAGGTAGAAGAACAACAGGGCCGCGATCGGGGTGGCCAACGTGCCGTACGCGGTGTTGTGGTCCACCACGAACTGGATGTAGATCCGCAGCGCCGCTGAGCCGGCCAGGAAGATCGCCATGGCCAGCCCGGCTCCCGGCACGCCCCGCAGCCAGCGCAGCCGGCGGGGCGGGGCGAGGTGGTAGAGCGTCGTCAAACCACCCATGAGCAGCAGAATTGCCGTCGGCCAGTACAGGTAGCTCACTACGTCGCGGGCGGTCTCGCGCGCGGATCGAGGAGTCGAGTCGACGAGCAGGGACGGCCCGAGGACCAGCATCGGCAGCAGCACCGCGCCGAGCACGATCGAGCCGAGATAGAGCCACAGGGCGAGCATCCGGCTGCGGACGGCGCCGCGTAGGTCGCGCATGTCGTAGGCGATCGTGATCGTGTTGACAAAGGTCGCGGTGGCCGACGAGCCGGCCCACAAGGCCAGCAGGAAGCCGACGCTGACGACGTCGGCGCGACCGCCGCGCAGGACCTCGTTGACCGTCGGCGCCACCAGCTGATCGACGACGTTCGGGCTGAACGCGCGGCTGAAGCCGGAGAGCAGTTGGCGCTGGGTGCGGTCAAGGGTGTTCTGGCCGACCAGCCGGGCGGCGAAGCCGAGGGCGCCGAGCAGGGCGAGGAACAGCGACGGCAGGCTGAGCAGCTGCCAGAACGCGGTCTCGGCCGACAGTCCGAGGATGCGGTCGTTCCACGCCTTGCTGACCGTGCGCGCGAACAACGTCCGTCCGCGCACGGCCCGGGCCTGACGCTCAGCGTTCACATCCGCCAGTCTTGTCGACGGCCGGCGCGCTCCCACCCGGCGCGCCGACCGCCGGGCCAGCGGCGTGGGCTCGTGCCCGGCCCGGAGAAGGTTGACGCCCTAGCACAGGGTGGGTCCGGCGCCGCTGCGGTGGGTCGGGTCTTGGCGCGCAGACCTGCGGCTAATCTCGCTCCTCGTGTCAGCTGAGCCCGACGGGGCGCCCTGGTCGGGTGATGACCAGGCGCCGGGAGCACCGCGGTTGCGGCGCTGGCAACGTCGGGCGCTGACGACCTACCTGCGCCACCGCCCGCTCGACTTCCTAGCCGTGGCGACGCCCGGTGCCGGCAAGACGACCTTCGCCCTGCGGGTGGCCGCGGAGCTGCTGGCCGACGCGACGGTGAGCGCGGTGACCGTGGTCGCCCCGACCGAACACCTGAAGTGGCAGTGGGCCCAGGCCGCCGCCCGAGTGGGTATCTTGCTCGACCCGACGTTTCGCAACCAGGCCGGTGCCCACAGCCGCGAGTTCGCCGGAGTCGCCGTGACCTACGCCCAGGTGGCCGCGGCGCCGTTGCTGCACCGGGCCCGTACCGAGGCGCGGCGCACCCTGGTCGTCCTGGACGAGGTGCACCACGCCGGCGACGCCCGCAGCTGGGGCGACGCGGCGCGGGAAGCGTTCGCGCCGGCCACCCGCCGCCTGGCCTTGACCGGGACGCCGTTTCGCAGCGATGACAACCCCATTCCGTTCATTCGCTACGCGACCGAGGCCGACGGAGCGATCCGCTCGGCGCCCGACTCGGCGTACGGCTACGGCGAAGCGTTGGCCGACGGTGTCGTGCGCCCGGTGGTGTTCCTCGCCTATTCGGGGCAGACGCGCTGGCGCACCCGCGTCGGCGACGAGGTCACCGCCACCCTGGGCGAGCCGCTGACGCCGGAGGTGACCGCGCGGGCCTGGCGCACTGCTCTCGACCCGAAGGGCGAGTGGATCCCCAGCGTCCTGGCCGCGGCCAATGTCCGGCTGGGCCAGCTGCGCCACGAAGGCATGCCCGACGCCGGCGGCCTGGTGCTGGCGACCGACCAGGCAACCGCGCGGGCCTACGCCGCCCACCTGCGTCCCATCACCGTTGCGTAGGTGGACGCTCGGCTGAGTGCGCGGCGAGGTTGCGCTGAGGGCGAAATCACCCGCCGCTACGGCGATTCAGGGCATCGCTGGTCCGGCGGTTTGGTTGTATGGGGTATCCGGTACGGCACACCGAGCATGACCAGCACACCGCCGGAAGGGGTGGCAGACATGAATACGACTTTGACCGACCGCGAACTCATCGCGAGCGACCGTTGCGATCGCTGCGGCGCCCAGGCCCAAATCCGCGTCGAGCTGGCTTCCGGCGGTGAACTGCTCTTCTGCTCCCACCACGGACGCGCCCACGAGACGCGGCTGCGCGAACTCGAGGCCCGCATCCAGGACGACTCCAACCGCCTGATTGCTCAGGCCAGCGTCGCGGCTGACGAGCGCTGACGCGGAACCGAGCAAACGCAAAGGCCCCCGACCGGATCCCGGTCGGGGGCTTCTTGCGGCCTAGCGTCTCCTGCGGATCCCCCCAAAAGGCCCGCACAAGGAACGGGCGGCGACCTGTTTTCACCGTCTGTTCATAGGGAGGACCCGCCGGCCGCTGCGGCGTGACGTGATTACCTCGATTGGGTCGAGACGGTAAACCACCAGCTGGCGGGCATCCTGGGCGGTGGGCGATCAGTCCAGGTAGTCGCGCAGCACCTGGGAACGCGACGGGTGCCGGAGCTTGGACATCGTCTTCGACTCGATCTGGCGGATCCGCTCCCGGGTCACCCCGTAGACCTGCCCGATCTCATCGAGCGTGCGGGGCTGGCCGTCGGTGAGCCCGAAGCGCAGCTTGACCACGCCGGCCTCCCGCTCCGACAGCGTCTGCAGCACCGACTGGAGCTGGTCCTGCAGCAGGGTGAAGCTCACGGCGTCCACGGCGACGATCGCCTCGGAGTCTTCGATGAAGTCACCGAGCTGGCTGTCGCCCTCATCGCCGATCGTCTGGTCGAGGCTGATCGGCTCCCGGGCGTACTGCTGGATCTCCAGCACTTTGTCCGGAGTGATGTCCATTTCCTTGGCCAGTTCCTCGGGGGTGGGCTCGCGGCCCAGGTCCTGCAGCAGCTCGCGCTGGATGCGGCCCAGCTTGTTGATGACCTCGACCATGTGGACGGGGATGCGGATGGTGCGCGCTTGGTCAGCCATCGCGCGGGTGATGGCTTGGCGGATCCACCAGGTGGCGTAGGTCGAGAACTTGTAACCCTTGGTGTAGTCGAACTTCTCCACCGCGCGGATCAAACCCAGGTTGCCCTCCTGGATCAGGTCGAGGAAGGCCATGCCGCGCCCGGTGTAGCGCTTGGCCAGCGACACCACCAGGCGCAGGTTGGCCTCGAGCAGATGGTTCTTGGCCCGCTCGCCGTCGCGGATCACCCAGTTGAGGTCGCGGCGGCTCTGCAACGGCAACTTCTCGTTGCCCTCGGTGGCCGCCCGCATGCGCTCGGAGGCATAGAGGCCGGCCTCGATGCGCTTGGCCAGGTCTACCTCTTCTTCGGCGTTGAGCAGGGCGACCTTGCCGATCTGCTTGAGGTAGGCCCGAACCGAGTCCGCCGAGGCGGTCATCTCGGCGTCCTTGCGGGCCTGCCGCAGTGCCTCGGATTCCTCTTCGTCGTCCCAGGTGAAGTCCGTCCCGACCTCGGCCTCGGCCGCCACCTCGGCCGGAGCCGGTCCCGTCATGTCGACCAGGACCCCGCCCTCCATCGTCGCCTCCGACTCGATCTCGACCGCGTCGGGAGAGTCCGCGCCGACGGCCAGACCCACGCTGACGGCGGACGGTTGGGCGGCGGCCTGCTTCCCGAGCGGCGCAGCCGCCGCGCCGGCTGCCTTCACCGGCGCCGGCTTCTGCGCCGGCTTCTGCGCCCCGACGGCATCGAGGCTGGTTGCGTGGGCGGAGGTTTTCCCGGCGCTGGCCCTCCCGGCGGTGGCCTTCCCGGGCGTCGCTTTCACGGCGGTCGTCTTTCCAGCGCTCGTCTTCCGAGCGCTCGTCTTGGCGCCGGTGGCTTTCGCGGCGGCCGGTCCTGCGGTGGTGGTTTTCGCGGCGGCCGTCGTTGCGGCGCTCGTCGTTGCGGCGCTCGTCTTCGTGCTGCGCGGTTGCGGGGGCTGGCTGGCCTTCCTCGAAGGGGTCGCGCCCTCACCTCGGTCAGCGCCACTGGCCTTGGTGGCGCCGTTCTTGCCCGCGCCGTTCGTGCTCGTGCGGTTCGTGCCGTGGTTGCTCGTGCCGTTAACTGATCGATGGCCGGTCGCCGCGGTCTTCGCGTCAGGCGGGTGGCCGGTCGTGGCCTTGCCCATCGGATGAGCGGGTGCCGATCGGGCCGTCGCCGCTCGCGGGGCCGGTGCGGTACCTACCGCGGACTTAGAGGTGTTGCTGCGGACCACGCGAGACCCTCTCGACTTCACGCACGGAACCCCGGACCTGGAGCACCGTGACTGGCGAAACAATCGAAGAACGTGTTTCGGACGCACCCGGTCGGATGACGGTCCTCGGATTCGGTGGACAGCACCTCACGGTAGTGAGATCGGCACTTTGGCGCGGCAGCCCCTTATGTCTATTGTACTGCGACCGACCGGTTGGCGGCGTCCAATGCCCGGCCGGGTCGCCTGGGAATGCGGCTGAGCTGAACTCAGCTCTCCCGGCGTTCGACCGCGGCGAGGGCGGCCCCGACGATACCGGCGTTGTTGAGCAGCTGGGCCGGTTTGACCGGCGTCCGCAGCGACAGCAGCGGCCCCCACTCGCTGAACTGCTTGCTGACCCCGCCGCCCACGATGAACAGGTCGGGGGTGAACAACCGCTCGACGAACTGCATGTACGTGTCCACCCGCTTCGCCCAACGCTTGTAGGTCATCTTGTGCTTCTCCTTCACCGACGCGGCGGCCCGGCTCTCCGCGTCGTAGCCCTCGAGTTCCAGATGGCCCAGTTCGGTGTTGGGCACGAGGTGGCCGTCGACGAGCAAGGCGCTGCCGATGCCGGTGCCGAAGGTGAGCAGGATGACGACGCCGGACACTCCCTCGGCCGCCCCGAACCGGGCCTCGGCCAGTCCGGCGGCGTCGGCGTCGTTGAGGACGGTTACGTCGCGTCCGGTGGCTTCGGTGAACACCGCGTCCACGTCGGTGTCGATCCACGACGGGTCGACGTTGGCCGCCGAGTGAGCCACCCCGTGCGAGATGACGGCGGGAAAGGTGGCGCCGATGATGCCCGACCAATCCGCCTGGCCGGCCAGGTCGGCCACGATCGCCGCCACCGCATGCGGAGTGGACGGCTTCGGCGTGGCGATGCGCGTGCGCGGGGTGACCAGTTCGCCGCCGACCGTGTCGACGATCGCCCCCTTGATGCCGGAACCGCCGATGTCGATGCCGAACGCCTGCGTCGACGCCTCGGACATGGATTGCTCCTGTCTGCTTGATCGCACCTGCCGTCGATCGCGGGCCATGGAGGGCAGAGGCTACCGGTCCGTCCGCGCGGCACGCGGTCCTGGCCTGCCCGCCCGATCGTCGTGGTGCAATCAGGGTGTGTCTAGCCACGATCGTCTCAACGCCGAGCTCGAATCGGTGGCCGTGGAGGTTGCCGTGAAGGCGGCGCGATTCGTCGCAGAGTCGACCGCGCGGCTGTCCATCAGCCGAGCCGACGGCGGCGTCGACGTCGCCGCCAAGACCACGACGACCGATCTCGTCACCGACGTCGACCGGGCCAGCGAGGCGTTGCTGATCGAGGCCATCGGCCGGCGCCGTCCCGACGACGCCGTCCTCGGCGAAGAAAGCGGGCGGCACCCCGGAGTCGGCGGGTCGGCGGTGGAATGGGTGATCGACCCGATCGACGGCACGGTCAACTTCGTCCTCGGCATACCGCTGTTCTCGGTGTCGGTCGCGGCGCGGCGAGACGGCGTGGTCCTTGCCGGGTGCGTCGCCGACGTCATGCGCGGCGAGGTGTTTTACGCCCGCGCCGAGCGGGGGAGCCGGGTCCGCGCCGCGGACGGCTCGGACCGCGCGCTGGTCGGTCCACGGGCCGTGACGTTGGCCGACGCCGTCGTGGGCACCGGGTTCGGCTACGAGCCGCAGGTCCGGCGGCGCCAAGGTGCGGTCCTGGCCGAACTGCTGCCGCTGGTGGGCAACGTGCGCCGGCTGGGATCCGCGGCCCTCGACCTGTGCTACGTCGCCGCCGGACGGCTGGACGCCTACTACGAATCCGGCCTCAATGACTGGGATCGGGCGGCCGGGCTGCTCATCGCGGCCCAGGCCGGCGCGCAGGTCGGCACGCTCGACGCGGCCGCCGGCGGCCGGCCGACAACGATCGCCGCGGCGCCCAGCGTCTTCTCGTCGCTGCGAGCGCTGCTGGTTCGCATCGGTGCGGCCTGAGCCGGAACGTAATCTTCAGCAGCGACGGATCGGGCCGGCCGTCCTCTTGGCCTTGTTCACCTGCGCCGCGCTGGCCAGGGACTTGTAGGAAGTGCCGATGGCCACCACGACGACGCTCGACGGGCCGTTGTTGGGTACCAACTTGGAGCCGGGCAGGTAGAGCTGCACCAGGCGGGCCGCGGCCGCCGCTTTCGGCCCGTACCGGATCTGGGTCACCGCGGCACCGGTGGCCTGGTCGTTGCCGATGGCGCCTAGGCGAAATCCGCGGCCCTTCAACGCATCACCCACCGACCGAGCCAGGCCGGCGGTGCCCGCGGCGTTGAGCACGCTCACGGTCACCACCTGCGGCTTGGGCAGCGCCGCCGGCTTCGCGGTGCGCGGGACGCAGACCGTGGGCGTCGTCGAACCGCCCGCCTCTGCGCCCGCGCCCCCCGCCCCGTTGTCGCGATTGAGCACCCGGAACCACACCAGCCCGCTGAGCAGCGACAGCGCCAGCAGGAAGATCAGCGCCGGTATCGGCCGGCGCGCCGACGGTCCGGCCATCGTCGCACCTCCTGATGGGGTTCTCGGGGCATTGGGGTGGGTTGCGCCCCGGTCATCGGCGGGCGTCAGGAGAGCGTAATGCCGCAGCGATCGGCACCCGGGCGGCGCGCCTGGCGGGGTCAGCGGGACACCCGCGACGACGTCGGTGAGAAGGGCGGATCGGGCCGGGAATGTTGGTGGCCTCCCCGCGGTTTCGAGGCGATGCAGGGCGCGGTAGCCTTCGGCCTCCGTCACGCTGGACCCCAAGCGCGACGACCGTGACGATCCCAGCACCGCAGAGTGGCTCCCGTCGGCCACCACCATTCGGGAGGAACGGCTGCGCGCACCCCTGGAATGACGGTGCTGCCGCACCGTGCCGGTGCCCGCGCGGTGGGGCCGCTCGGCGAGCGGCGAACTGCGCACCACCCTGAAATGAAGCATTGACGAGGAGTAGACGAAGACGACATGGCAACTGATTACGACGCCCCCCGAAGGGGCGAAACCGAGGAACTCGGCGAGGACTCCCTCGAGGAGCTCAAGGCCCGGCGCGCCGAGGCGCAGTCGGGGACGATCGACATCGACGAGACCGAGCTGAACGAGGCGCTGGAACTTCCCGGCGCGGACCTGTCCGGCCTGTCCGGCGAGGAACTGACCGTGCGAGTGCTGCCCAAGCAGGAGGACGAGTTCACCTGTTCGGTCTGCTTCCTGGTCCACCACCGCAGCCGCCTGGCCCGGCGACGGGCCGGCCAGCCGGTGTGCCGCGACTGCGCCTAGACCACGCGGGCCCCGCGCCAGCCGGTCGACGCGGGCTGAGCACCCCGAGCTGGAGCGATCACCGACCTGGCGATCGGCTGACCCGAGCAACTGACTGACTTGAGCATCACTGACTTGAGCATCACTGACTTGAGCATCACTGACTTGAGC
>JALZBL010000287.1 GCA_030947395.1 Actinomycetota bacterium
TCAGCCTGCACCTAGGCAAGCCGCGGGCCAACCGCAAGCCGGTCGTACAGATCCTCACCCCCTCCGGCCACCCGCTGGGTTTCGCCAAGGTCGGCGTCGACCGCCTCACGAACGAGCTGGTCCGGACCGAGGTGCACGCCCTCTACCTGGTCGCGCAGGCGCCGCGGCGGCACTTCGCCGTCGCCGCCGTGCTGGCAACCGGCAGCTGGAATGATCTCGAGGTGCTGGTGACGGAGGTGCTGCCGGTCTGGCGGTCCGGTCGCGCACCTTCTGCCGGCGAGCTGACCGCAGCCACGCGCGAGATCGCCGGCCTGGTCGCCCCCGGCGCGCTGACCGTGCCGGAGTGGCTGCGCGCCGGCGGCCTGCTGGACCGGCTGGCCGGACTGCCGGACAGCCCGGCCGCGGCCGCGGTCCGCGAGGCGGTCGGCGCGCTGGTCGACCGGGCCGGCGACACGCGCCTCGACTGCGGCGCCTGGCACGGCGACTGGACGCCGTGGAACATGGCGCTTATCCGTCAGCGGTTGCTCGTCTGGGACTGGGAGCGGTTCGCCGCGCCGGCGCCGGTGGGCTTTGACGCCCTGCACCATCACCTGCAGCAGGCACTGGTGCCGCAGCGGCGGCCCCCGCGGCTGGCCGTGACGGAGCTGGTCGCCGCCTCCGGGGCGGTGCTGGCGCCGTACGGCATCGGGCCGGCTGATGCGCGGCTGGTCACCTTCGGCTACCTCTGCGAGCTCGCGGTGCGCTATCTCGGCGACGGCCAGGAGGCCGCCGGCGCCCGGCTGGGCCGGGTCGGCGAGTGGCTGGTGCCCGAACTACGCGCGCTGTCGGAGCAGCCGTGACCGAACGGGATCGGCCCGCGGCCAAGCCGCCCAACAGCGGGCTGCTCGACAGCAGCCGGGTGCCGCCCCGCCTGAAGCCGGCGATCCTGCGCGCCTCCCGCGCGGTCGGTCGGGCGACCAGCCGGGCCCGCATGTTGCCCGCGTTTCTCATCGTGGGGGCCCAGCGGTGCGGCACGACCTCGATGTACCGCACGCTGGCCCAGCACCCCGGCGTGCTCAAACCGGTGCGGCAGAAGGGCGTGCACTACTTCGACACCGACTACCAGCGGGGACTCGGGTGGTACCGCGCCCACTTCGCCCTCGAGCACACGGCCCGGTCGGTCCAAGCCCGGATCGGCGTCCGCCCGCTGTCATTCGAGTCGAGCCCGTACTACCTGTTCCACCCGCTCGCTGCCCAGCGCATCGCCCAGGCCCTCCCCCAGGCCCGGCTGCTGGTGCTGCTGCGGGACCCGGTCGAGCGGGCCTACTCGGCGTACGAACACGAACGCGCCCGCGGCTACGAGACCGAGCCGTTCGAGGCCGCACTGGATCTGGAGCGGGCCCGGCTGCGCGGCGAGCTCGAGCGGATGGCGTTGGACCCGACGTACTACAGCTACTGCCACCAGCACAATGCCTACGTCGCCCGCGGGGAGTACATCGACCAGCTCGACCGCTTGGAGCGAGTCGTCGGAAGGGAACGCATCCACGTCATCGACAGCCACGAGTTCTTCGAACGACCGGAGACGGTGTTTCCCGCGGTGTTGGACTTCCTCGGCCTACCCGCCTTGGGCCAGGTGGTGTTCGACCGGCACAACGCGCGGCCACGGGCACCGATGGCGGAGACGGTCCGGGCCCGGCTGGACCAGCACTTCCAGCCGTTCGACGAGCGGTTGCACGAGTGGTTGGGCGCCCCGCCGTCCTGGCGCAAGTGATGGCTGGAACGGACGTCGGCCGGTCCGAACTGGCAGCGGCGCAGCAGGCCGACTTCACCCGGCTGGCCCGCGGCGGCGCGCTGAACCTGGTGGGTGCGCTCGTCTCCAGCGCGGTGAACATCCTGCTTGTCATCGCCGTTACCCAGCAGCTCAGCAAGTCCCGGGCGGGGGTGTTCTTCGCCGCCACCTCCGTTTTCCTCATCGTTGCGACGGTGGCCAAGCTCGGCGCGAACACCGGCCTGGTGTACTTCGTCAGCCGGCTGCGCGCGCTGGGGCGGCCGGACCTGGTCGGCGCCCGCCTGCGCAGCGCGTTGCCGGCGGTGGCCGTGGCGGCGGTCCTGCTCGGTGCCCTGTTGTGGGTGTTTGCCGGTGCGATCGGGGACGTGGTCATCCGCGGCCACTCCGGGGCGGCCGGCACCTACATCCGGATCCTGGCCGTCTTCCTGCCGACTGCCGCGCTGGCCGACGTGAGCCTGGCCGCGACCCGCGGATTCCGGCGGATGCAGCCCACTGTCGCGCTGGACCTGGTCGCCCGACCCGCCCTGCAGCTCGGCCTCACGCTGGTTGTCCTCGTCCCGCACGCCCCGCTGGCCTGGCTGGCGGTCGCCTGGGTCGCGCCGTACCTGCCCGAGATGGTGGCCGGCCTCGTCTGGCTGCAGGCGGTGCGCCGGCGGGACCGCAGCACCGCGACGTCGACGGCCAGCGAGGGCCTGGGTACCGTGGATTTCTGGAAGTTCGCCGGTCCCCGTGCCGTCACCAGCGTCGCGCGCCTGGCCCTACAGCGACTGGACATCGTGCTGGTGGCGGCCCTGCGCGGGCCGGCGGATGCCGCCCTGTACACCGCGGCCACCCGGTTCCTGGTGGTCGGCCAGCTAGGCAGCCAGGCCCTCTCGACCGTAGTCGAGCCGCGGCTGTCGGAATTGCTGGCGGTCCGCGACCTCGCCGGCGCCAAGGCGGTCTATCAGGTGGCGACGGGGTGGCTGGTGCTCGTCACCTGGCCGCTCTACCTGCTGGCCCTGGTGTTCTCGACCAAGCTGCTCGGATTGTTCGGCCGGGGGTACGCCGCCGGCTCGCGGGTCATCGTGCTGCTGGCCCTGGCCATGCTGATCGCTACATTGTGCGGGATGGTCGACGTCGTACTGAACATGTCCGGCCGGACCACCTGGACACTCGCCAACAGCGTGCTCGCGCTCGGCATCATGGTCGGCCTGGACCTGGTGCTGATCCCGCGGTACGGCATCGTCGGCGCCGCCGTCGGGTGGGCGGCCTCGATCATCACGAACAACCTGGTGCCGCTCGGTCAGGTGGTCACCTGGCTGCGGCTGCATCCGTTCGGCGCCGGCACATGGCGGGCGGCCGTCCTGGCCAGCGGGTGCTTCGGCGCGTTGCCACTGGGTGTCCGGTGGCTCGCCGGCGCGACACCGGCAGCACTCGCACTCGCCGTGCTGCTGGGCATCG
>JALZBL010000288.1 GCA_030947395.1 Actinomycetota bacterium
CGTCATCGACGACCTGTGGGCCGCGGTCGGCTCGGACAACATCAACCGGAGATCGTGGACGCACGACTCGGAACTGTCCTGCGCCGTCATCGACGACGCCCGCGACGACAGAGCGCCCCAGGTCATCGATCGCTTCGGGCTCGGCGCCAGACGCTTCGCCCGCGACCTACGACTCGAACTCGCCCGCGAACACCTGGATCGCGCGCCGGGCGACGACGCCGACCTCGTCGACCCGGCCAACGCCTTCGCCGTCTTCGCCGACACCGCGGCCCGCCTGCAGCACTGGCACGACCATGACCGACGCGGTCCCCGGCCCCCGGGCCGGCTTCGCCCTTACCAGGCGCCTCGCCTGTCACGAAGGACGCTCGCCTGGGCCACCCCGCTATACCGAACCGTGTACGACCCCGACGGGCGCCCCCTTGCCATGCGGTACCGCCATCGCTTCTGACCGGCCGCAATGCACCGATCCGGACGGGGAGGTCACCCGTGATCGACATCGTCAGCGGACTCGACCGGCCCGCCAAGATCGGCCCGGCGGGCCCAACGATGGCCCACCGCGCGCAGGGGTCAGGTCGAACGCGGCGGCGGCTCGGCCCGCGACTGGGGCCGTCCGGGCGGCTCCTCGGGCGTGCCCAGTCCGGCCGGCGCGCCGGCGGCTGACCCGACCGCGGTCTGGGTCGCACTCGGGGCCGCTGCTTCGGCCAGGGTGGCCTGCTGACCGGAGACCTTGCGCAGGGGCACCTCGGGCACCAGCCAGGCCACTACGAACGCGATGACCGCGACACCGACCGCGACGAGGAACACCAGGTCCATGGACTGGGAGAAGCCGACGCGGAACGGGTGGGCGATCGCGTGGTCGAGGCCGTTGAGGAAGCGGGTGTCGTTGATGTTAATCCCGCCGCTGACCGGGTTCTTCAGCCCGGCCAGGAAGTGGGCGTTGCTCGGCTTGCCGGCGATGGCCGGGTTACTGATCGCCTTGGTGAAGTCGGCGTCACCGCCGGCGAACGCCGCCCGGTAGGCCGAGGCCACCTTGTGGCCGACGCTGGAGAACAGGATCGACAGGAAGACCGCCGTGCCGAGCGTGCCGCCCACCTGACGGAAGAAGGTGGCCGAGGAGGTCGCCACGCCGATGTCGGTGGCCGGGACCGCGTTCTGCATGGCCAGGACCACGGTCTGCATGCACAGGCCGAGGCCGGCGCCGAAGATCAGCATGTAGACGTCGGTGATGACAAGCGCGGTGTCAGCCCCGACGGTGTGCAGGAGGAACATCCCGACGCCCATGGCTGCGGTGCCGAGGATCGGCAGCACCTTGTAACGCCCGGTGCGCGAGGTGAACCGCCCCGCGCCCAGGGACGCGGACATGAGCCCGAGCACGAGCGGCAGCATGAGCAAGCCGGACTGGGTGGGCGACGCACCCTGGACCAGCTGCAGGTAGAGGGGAAGGGAGATGATCCCGCCGAACATGACGATGCCCAGCACGAAGGACAGCATGGCGCCGGTGCGGAACGCGCTGACGTTGAAGAGGCGGAACGGGATCAGCGCCGCGGGGCCCATGGCGATCTCGACCCGGGCGAAGGCGCCCAGGCCGGCGACACCGACGACGTAGCAGAGGAAAGCACCGGCGGAGGTCCAGCCCCAGGTTCGGCCCTGCTCGGCGATGATCAGCAGGGGAACCAGCGCCACGATGAGCAGACCGGCGCCGGCCCAGTCGATGCGCTGCGGGTTCGACCGATGGACCAGGTGCAGGTTGCGGAACACCACGTAGAGCGCGATGACGCCCAGCGGGACGTTGACCCAGAAGATCCAGCGCCACCCGGCCAGTCCCAGGATGCTGGCCTGCCCGGCCAGGAAGCCGCCCACCAGCGGTCCGAGCACGCTGGACGTGGCGAATACGGCCATGAAGTAGCCCTGGTACCTGGCCCGCTCGCGCGGGGGGATGATGTCGGCGACGATCGTTAATGCGAGGGAGAACAGGCCACCAGCGCCGAGGCCCTGGAAGGCCCGGAAGGCGGCGAGTTCGTACATCGAGGTGGCGATGCCACACAGGGCCGATCCGGTGATGAAGATGACGATCGCCAGCATGAAGAACGGCTTGCGCCCGTAGATGTCGGACAACTTGCCGTACAGCGGCGTGGCGATCGTCGAGGTGATGAGGAACGCGGTGGTCACCCAAGCCTGGACCGACAGCCCCTTCAGGTCGTCGCCGATCGTGCGGATGGCCGTACTCACGACCGTCTGGTCGAGCGCGGCGAGGAACATGCCCATCATCAGTCCGGACAGGATGGTCAGGATCTGGCGATGGCTGTAGCCACCGTCGGCCGCCGGTTGCGAGGCGCGTTCGGCGGTCGTGGCGCCCCCGGCGGAGGCCGCGCCACTCGGTCGGGACTCGGGCGTACTAGGCATTGCTTTCCTTCGCGAGCGGAGAGGTTGACGACCGAGTGATGTCGGCCAAGAGGGTGGACTTGTACGCGTCGAAGCTGGCGACGAAACGCTCGAGCAATTCCGCGAACCGGGTCTGATCCTCCGCGGACCAGTCGGCCAACATCTGGGCGTAGTGCTCGTCGCGTCGGGCCAGGTGGCGCGCGTGACGAGCCCGCCCCTCCTCGGTCGGGTGAAGCACACTGGCCCGCCCGTCCTCGGGATCAGCCCGCCGTTCGAGGATGCCATCGCGCACCAGGGCGGCCACCTGGCGACTCACCGTTGACGGATCAGCCTGCGTCGACTCGGCCAGCGCACTGGCGCGCATCGGAGCGTGGTTGAGCACCTGGAACAGCAGGTAGTTCGTCAACCGGTCGCTGTCGTCGGCCGCGGCCCGCTGCACACATGACTTGAAGCGGCCCAATTGATGCGACAACCGAAGCACCTGATCGGCGACCCGGCCGGCGGCCAGGGAGGCCGAGGGGCCGCCGCGGGCGGACAACTCCGCAGCATCGGCGGCCGGGGTTACCGCGTGCGGCATAAGTGCACGCTACAACTAGTTGCACCATGCACACAATCTGGGGCTAGCGTAGAACGCCGCGGCTCGCTGCCGCCCACGTCGCCGGGTGAGGACCACTCTCCGGATCCGTCCGAACGCGCGGGCGCGGCCGCCACGGCGCATCGGGACGCGCTGAATTCCGGCCGGCGCGTCCCGGAGCGCGACCGTCACGCGCCCCACGTCCGGCGACCCCGGCGTTCGCGGGCCGGTCCGGCTCGGCGAGGTCGGCCG
>JALZBL010000047.1 GCA_030947395.1 Actinomycetota bacterium
GCCCCAGCCGCGGCACCACCGAGCCCGCAGCGGCGACCGGCGCCGGACGCCGCGGGGGGTGCCGGCGGTGATGTCGACGGCGGGGCCGGTGGTGGCGCGGGCGTGCTGGGCGCGGTCCTCGGCTCTTCCGCCTTCCGCTCGTTCAGCCGGTCGGCGACCAGCGCCCTGGGCCGCGAAATCACCCGCGGCATGTTCGGTACCGCCCGCCGGCGTCGCCGGTGAGTGCATTGCGGTTGCGGGGGGTCTTCCTGCCCGAGGAGACGTCGCGCGAGGCATGGATCGTCGACGGACGGCTCAGTTTCTCCCCGGTGGCCGATGCCGACCTGGTCGCCGACGGGGGCTGGGTGCTGCCGGGGTTCGTCGACGCGCACTGCCACGTCGGGCTATCGCCGCACGGGCACGTCCCCGACCCTGACGGCCAGGCCGAGCAGGCGCTGGCCGACCGCGACGCCGGCGCTCTCCTGCTGCGCGACGCCGGCTCGCCGGTCGACAACCGCTCGGTGCAGAAGCGCGCCGACCTGCCGCGCCTGATCCGCGCCGGGCGGCACATCGCCCGCACCCGCCGCTACATCCGCGACCTCGGGATCGAGGTCGAGCCCGAGGACCTGGTGGCCGAGGTCGAACGCCAGGCCGCTCGTGGCGACGGCTGGGTCAAGCTCGCCGCCGATTGGATCGACCGGGCCACCGGCGACCTGGGGCCCACCTTTCCGGACGACGTCCTGGCCGCGGCCGTGGCCCGGGCCCACGAGCTCGGCGCGCGGGTGGCCGCTCACGTCTTCGGCGAAGCCGCCTTGCCCGGCCTCGTCGCCGCCGGCCTGGACTCCATCGAGCACGGCACCGGGCTCACCGACGACCTGGTCGACGAGGTGGCCCGGCGGGGCATCGCCGTCGTCCCCACCTTGATCAACATCGACACGTTCCCCGGAATCGCCGCTCGGGCGGAAGCGAAGTTCCCCTTCTACGCCGACCACATCCGCGCGCTGCTGGCCACGTCGCGGCCGCGGGTGCGCGCGGCGTGGGAGGCCGGCGTAGCGGTCTACGTCGGCACCGACGCCGGCGGCAGCCTGCCCCACGGACTGATCCGCGACGAGATCCGCGCCCTCGTCGGTGCCGGCCTCCCGCAGGCCGAGGTGGTGGCCCAGGCGTCGTGGCGGGCGCGGGAATGGCTGGGACTTCGCGGCCTGGACGAGGGCGCCCCCGCCGACCTGATCGTCTACCGCGAGGATCCGCGGGTGGAGTTGGCCACGCTGGCCGCTCCGGAGCGCATCGTGCTCCGCGGCGCCGTCGTCGGTTGAGCCGACTACCTCGCCTCGCCTCATAGGATCGCCTCGTGCCGAAACCGCCTGTACTGACCCCGCCGACCGAGGACTTCCCGCGCTGGTACCAGGACGTGATCGCCAAGGCCGAGATGGCCGACAACGGCCCGGTCCGCGGCACGATGGTGATCCGGCCCTACGGCTACGCGATCTGGGAGCGAATGCAGGCCGAGATGGACGCCCGCATCAAGCGGGCCGGCGCGGCCAACGCCTACTTCCCGCTGTTCATCCCGCAGTCCTACCTGCAGCGCGAGGCCCAGCACGTCGAGGGGTTCAGCCCGGAACTGGCCGTCGTCACCCACGCCGGCGGCAAGGAGCTCGAGGAACCGGTAGTGGTCCGGCCCACGTCGGAGACGGTCATCGGTGAGTACATGGCCAAGTGGATCCAGAGCTACCGCGACCTGCCGCTGCTGCTCAATCAGTGGGCCAACGTGGTCCGCTGGGAACTGAGGCCACGGCTGTTCCTGCGGACGTCGGAGTTCCTCTGGCAGGAGGGGCACACCGCGCACGCCACGTACGAGGACGCGCGGGACTACGCCGAACGCATCACCCGCGAGGTGTACGAGTCGATGATCGTCGAGACCCTGGCGGTGCCCGTGGTGGTCGGGCGCAAGACCGCGCGCGAACGCTTCGCCGGGGCGATCAACTCGACCGCGCTCGAGGCGATGATGGGCGACGGCAAGGCCCTCCAGATGGGCACCTCGCACGAGCTGGGTCAGAACTTCGCCCGGGCGTTCGACATCAAGTACCTCTCGGCCGAGGGCAGTCAGGAGTTCGCCTGGACCACGTCGTGGGGTACGTCGGCGCGCATGGTCGGCGGTCTGATCATGGTGCACGGCGACGGTCACGGCCTGCGCGTGCCACCGGTCATCGCGCCGACCCAGGTGGTCGTGCTGGCCATCAAAGAGGAGGTCGTCGAAACGGCTCAAGCCCTGGGTGCCGCACTCGCGGCGGCGGGGGTGCGCGTCGTCGTCGACGATCGCACCGACGTGGCGTTCGGGCGGCGGGCGGTGGACTGGGAGCTCAAGGGCGTTCCGTTACGCATCGAGGTCGGTCCGCGGGACCTGGCCGAGGGAAGGGTGACCGTGGCCGACCGGCTGGCCGGCGGCAAGGCCCCGGCGGCCCTGACCGAGGCCGTCGCCTCGGTGCCGCAGCGCCTCGTCGCGGCCCAGGAAACGATGCTGCGGGTCGCCACCGAACAGCGCGACGCCCGCATCGCCTCGGTGAATACGGTGGCCGAGGCAGTTGAGGCGTGCGCAACCGGCTGGGCCCGGCTGCCGTGGGCGGCAGTGGGCGAGGCCGGGGAGGACGAGCTCGCGCAGTCCGCGATCTCGGTGCGGTGCCTGCAGCGGGCCGACGGCTCGGTACCGGAGCGCGACGACGAGAACGACCTGGTCGCATTCGTCGCCCGTAGCTACTGACCGACCCGGCTCCGGCCACGCTCGTGCCGATCGTCGGCTAACATAGATACATCATGGATACAACGGCGGCCGAAGCGGCCGGCATCCGGGTACCCAGTGCGGCCGACCGGGTGTACCGCCTGGTGAAGGACGCCATCATCAGCCGACGGTTCACCGCGGCCGAGCTGCTGGCCGAGGGTCAGCTGGCCGAGGAACTCGGAGTCTCCCGCACCCCCGTGCGGGAAGGGTTGCTGCGCCTCGAGGCCGAGGGCCTGGTCCAGCTGCTGCCCAAGCGCGGCGCGCTTGTGGTGCCGGTGACGCCCGCCGAGATGGCCGACGTCATCGAGACCCGCCGGCTGGTCGAGGAACACGCGGTGCGCGCGGTGATCCGGCGCCAGGTGCCGCCGCTGCTGTTGGAAAGTCTGACCGGGCAGTTGGTCGGCATGCGGCGGGCGATGAGCCGGCGCGACCGCGCGGCCTATGTGGCCGCTGACCGGGCGTTCCACGCCGAGATCGTGCGGGCCGCCGGCAACGCCATCCTCTTCTCGCTCTACGGTTCGTTGCGCGACCGGCAACTGCGGATGGGTGCGGCCAACCTGCTCGACCCCGAAGAAGGCGGCCTCGACCTGGCCCGGATGCGCACGACGATCAACGAGCACCAGGCGATCCTCGATGGCTTGGCCCGGGGCAGCGTGCGGGCCGCCGTGGCCGCGGTGAGCCATCACCTCGACGGCACCGAGCGGCTGCTGGGGAAGCCGCGGTGAGCCCGCAATGAGCGCTTGCCCGAAGAGCCAACGATGAGCGCCTGCGCGAAGAGCCAACGATGAGCGCTTGCGCGAAGAGCCAATGACGAGAATTGCGCCGCAGGCGTATCGATCTGGGGATCGTCGACGCAGTCGGCGGCCGCGGACCGATCATGACCTGACGGCTAGACCGGGCCGCCGAAGTTCAGCTGTAGCGGGCTGGTCGGTGGCCGCGGCCGTGTACGTGTTGGCCGTCTTCCACCGAACGTCCTTGGGCGTGGCCGGCCTGCAGGCCGAACACCGCTTCGGCATCTCGGCCGGGCAGCTGGGCACCTTCGTGCTGCTCCAGCTCGGGGTCTACGCCGCGATGCAGGTGCCCACCGGCGTGCTGGTCGACCGGTTCGGCCCCCGGCGGCTGCTGGTCGTGGCGGCCGCCCTCATGGCGCTGGCCCAGGTGGCGTTCGCGCTGGCGCCGGGGTATCCGACCGCGCTGGCCGCGCGGGCGGTCCTGGGCTGTGGTGACGCGCTCACCTTCGTGAGCGTGCTGCGCTTCGCCGCCGCGCACGTCGCTGCCCGGAGGTACCCGCTGGTCGTCGCGGCCACCGGCATGCTGGGGGCGGTCGGCGGCCTCGGGGCTACCGTGCCGTTGGCCCTGGCGCTGAACTCGCTTGGGTGGGCGCCGACCTTCGCCGGTACGGCATTGCTCTCGGCGTTCGCCGGTGTTGTGGTCTGGCTGGTCCTGCCGAAGCCGGATCCGGTCACCGTCCGGCCGGGCGACTGGTCGGACCTGCGCCGCCGAACCGCCCGGGTTTACGCCCGGGTGGGCGTGGCCTGGTCGCGCCCGGGGACCCGGCTCGGCTTCTGGCTGCACTTCGCCTGCATGTCGGCAACCACGACCTTCGCAGTGTTGTGGGGCTTCCCCTTCCTGGTCGAGGGAATCGGGTTCTCGCGCTCGCAGGCCAGCACGACGTTGCTGCTCAGCGTCGTGTGCGCCGTGGTGGCCAACCCGCTCATCGGCGCGGTCATCGGCCGCTGGCCGATCTGGCGCGTGCCGCTGGCCGTCGCGGTGTGCGGCCTGACGCTGCTCGGTTGGATCGCCGTGCTGGCCGAGGGCCCCTCCCGGGTGCCGTCGGGACTGATCGTCGCCTTGGTCGCGTTCATGGCCGTGGGTGCGCCGGCCTCCGCCATCGCGTTCTCGCTCGCTCGCGACTACAACGCGCCGGGCGTGGTCGGGACCGCCACCGGCGTCGTCAACGTCGGTGGCTTCGTCGCCGCGATCGTAACGTCGCTCGGTGTCGGCCTGGTGCTTGACCGCGGTCACGGTTCGCCGGGCGACTACCGGCTCGCCTTCCTGGTCATGGTCGCGGTACAGCTGTTCGGCACCGGGCAGATGCTGCGGTGGTGGTTACGGGCCCGGGCGGCGATCCTGCTGGCCCAGGCCAGCGGCGCGACAGTCCCGGTGCGGGTGGTCCGGCGCCGCTTCGACCAGATGCCGGTCGGCGTCGGCTGAGCCCGATCGACCTCCGGGAACGCTTCCGTTCCTTCTCTCCGGCCGATAGCCTGCTGAGGCCGGCGCAGGTGGGGAACCGGCCGAGGAACCGGCCGAGGAGTTGAGGCTTGTGTCCGGGCGACGCGTCGGAGGTGGCGGCTGATGGAGCTCGGCGCCGACACCCTCCAGAAGGCCCTCAAGATCAATCTTGACCCGCGCTGGTACGGCACGATCGCCGAGATCGGTGCCGGCCAGGAGGTCGCCCGGTGGTTCTTCCGCGCCGGCGGCGCCGCCGGCACCGTCGCCAAGTCGATGTCGGCCTACGACATGGCGGTCAGCGACGCGGTCTACGGCAAGTCCGGCCGCTACGTCTCGATGGACCGGCTCCAGGCGATGCTGGACCACGAGTACCAGCTGAACATCGACCGGCTGGGCGAGGAGCGCGGCGACTCCAACGCCTTCTTCGCTTTTGCCGACACGGTGGTCGCGCGCAGCTACCGGGGCGGCAACGAGTGTCACGGCTGGATGGGCGTGAAGTTCCAGTCCCACCAGCGCGACGAGCCGAGCCAGATCATCTTGCACGTGCGCATGCTCGATGAAGAGGCGTCGCTGCAGCAGGAGGCGCTCGGCATCGTCGGGGTGAACCTGCTGCACGGGGCGTTCTTCCAGCACCACGAACCGGAGCAGCTGGTGGAGAGCCTGCTCGACCGGCTGACGACCGGACGCATCGAAATCGACATGATCGAGATGCGAGGTATCGAGTTCCGCGCGGTGGACAACCGGCTGATCGCCCTGAAGTTGGTGCAACTGGGTCTGAGCGGCGCGGCGATGTTCGGCCCGGACCGCGAGGTACTCCAACCGTCGGAGGTGTTGCGCAAGAAGGCCGTCCTGGTCGAGCGCGGCAGTTTCCGCCCGCCCACGGTCGTCAATATCGACATGCTGGAATCGGCCGCGGCCAAGTTCGAGGCCGAGCCGGCGGTCGCCGACCGCACCGTGCTCCGGTTGACCGAGCTGACGATGCGCAACCTGCTGGCCGGTGGGTCCGACGTCGATCGGCGCGACTTCCTGGCTCGGGCCGACCTGCTGGCCGCCTGCGGAATGACGGTCCTTATCTCCGACTACTTCGAGTACCACCGCCTGGCCGCCTACCTGGCCTGGCGCACCGACGGTCGGATCGGCATCGTCATGGGGATGCCCAGCTTGATCGACCTCTTCGACGAGGGCAATCACAGCCAGCTGCCGGGCGGCATCCTCGAGAGCTTCGGCCGGCTGTTCAAGAACGATCTGAAGCTCTTCGTCTACCCGATGCTGCGCGGCGACGACCACGAGGTGGTCACCCTGGAGAACGTGCGGGTCTCGGCCGAGCTGCAACCGCTGTATGACTACCTCGCCGGTCGCGGCAGCTTCGTCGACCTGGACAACTACAAGGCCGAGTACCTGCCCATCCTCAGTCGCGACGTGCTCAAGCGGATCAAGGGCGGCGAGTCGGTCTGGGAGTCGCAGGTGCCCGTCGAGGTGGCCGAGCTGATCAAGAAGCGCTCCTTCTTCGGCTACCACGAACCTCCGGAGGAATAGCGCGCGGGCGTCCCCGGATCCCGTGCGTGTGCCGCAGCGCTAGGAAGCGGGCAAGGAGTGCGCGCGGATGACGTCGCCGTACCAGTGGGCCGAGTCCTTGGGAGTGCGCTGCTGGGTGGCGTAGTCCACGTAGACCAGGCCGAACCGCTTCGAGTACCCGTAGGACCACTCGAAGTTGTCCATCAGTGACCACGCGTAATAGCCCCGCACGTCCACGCCGGCCGCGATCGCATCGAGCACCGCGCCGAGGTGCCCGTGCAGGTAGGCGATCCGGTCCGGGTCGTGGACCGCGCCGTCCGGGCCGGGTCCATCGGGGTAGGCGGCGCCGTTCTCGGTGATCACGATCGGCACCTGCGGGTAGCGCGCGTGCACGTGCCGCAGCAGCTCGGTCAGGCTGGCCGGCTCGATCCGCCAACCCATGTCGGTGTATGGGCCAGCCTGCGGCACCGCGAGCACGCGGTCGGTGCCGGGGTACGGCGTCGGACCTTCGGCGCGGATCGGGTCCTCGGACCGCCGGCCGTTGTCAGGGACGCGTTCGGCGGCGTCGGCCGCCCGCACTCGGGCCGGGGTGTAGTAGTTGATGCCGAGCAGGTCGATGGGCTGGTTGATCGCGGCCAGGTCGCCGTCGCGGACGAAGGAGAAGTCGCTGATGTGGGCGCTGGCCTCGACGACGTCCTGCGGATAGCCGCCTTCCAGGATCGGCTGCAGGAAGATGCGGTTGGCCAGGCCATCGGCCAGCCGGGCGGCATCGCCGTCGGCGGCGGAGTCGCTGTCGGGGCGGACGTTGGCCAGGTTGAGCGTGATCGAGACCGCCCCGTTGGGGGGAAGCACCTCGCGCAGGGCGCTGGTGCCCAGGCCATGGGCCAGGTTCAAGTGGTGCACCGCGGCCAGCGCGGTCGCGTTGTCGGTGAGCCCGGGGGCGTGCACGCCGGCGGAGTGACCGAGGTAGGCCGAGCAGAACGGCTCGTTCAGCGTCGTCCAGGTCCGGACCCGGTCGCCCAGGGCGTGCCCGACGACCGCGGCGTACTCGGCGAAGCGGGCCGGTGTGTCGCGCCCGGCCCAGCCGCCGGCGTCCTGCAGTTCCTGCGGTAGATCCCAGTGGTACAGGGTGATCAACGGCGTGATGTCGTGCCGCAACAGCTCGTCGACCAGCCGAGAGTAGAAATCGATGCCCGCCGCGTTCACCGGGCCGTGGCCGTGGGGCAGGATGCGCGTCCACGAGGTGGAGAAGCGGTAGGAGCGCAAACCGAGCTCGGCCATCAGGGCCACGTCGGCCGGCATCCGGTGATAGTGGTCGCTGGCCACGTCCCCGGTGTCGCCGTTGAGAACCCGGCCCGGGGTGTGACTGAAGGTGTCCCAGATCGACGGCGTCCGCCCGTCCTCGGTGGCGCCCCCCTCGATCTGGTAGGAGGCCGTGGCTGCGCCGAAGAGGAAACCGGCGGGAAAGGGGCGGGCCGGGGAAGCGCTCGTCATGGCGTCCACTATGCCCGGGACCGCCGCCGCCGCGGTTCCACCCGCCGCCGCGGTTCCACCCGCCGCTGCTGTTCCACCCGCCGACCGGTCCACACCGACCGATCGGAGAGGCAGCGGCCGCCGATCTGGCACAATGGCGCGCTGAGTGCCGCTTCGAGGCACGGGCCCTCTCATCCCGTGTCCCGGACGGCCCGTCCCGGCCGCCGCAGTGTTCGAGAACCCCACCCTGACGGCGCGCGCGGTCACACCGACATATGTCTGGAGCACCGGAAGCAGTGGCAACGAAGATCAAGCTCATGCGCCTCGGCAAGATGCGCGACCCGCACTACCGCATCGTCGTCGCCGACGCTCGCACCAAGCGTGACGGACGCTCGATCGAGACGATCGGTGAGTACCACCCCAAGAACGAACCCTCGGTGATCCGCGTGGACGCCAACCGCGCCGCCTACTGGCTCGGCGTCGGCGCCCAGCCGACCGAAGCCGTGACCGCCATCTTCAAGGTGACCGGCGACTGGCAGAAGTTCCGCGGCGAACCAGCCCCGGCCCCGATGAAGGTCGCCG
>JALZBL010000289.1 GCA_030947395.1 Actinomycetota bacterium
CGGCTGGGACGCCGATCCCGCGCTTCCGGCGTGGCCGGGCCGCCCGTCGCTCGACGGCCCGGTCACCGCGGACGCCTGCGTGGTGGGCCTCGGCGGCTCCGGCCTGGCCGCGGTCGACGAGCTGACCTCGCGCGGGCTTTCGGTCGTCGGCATCGACGCGGGCCGGGTGGCCGGCGGCGCGGCCGGGCGCAACGGCGGCTTCCTGCTCGGCGGCGGGGCACCGTCGATCGAGGACGCCGCTCGCCGCTGGGGCGCCGAGGTCGCCCTCGAGCTGTACCGGCGCACGCTGGGTGAGCTCGACCGGCTGACCGAGCGCCTCGGCCCCGCGGTGATCCGGCGGGCCGGCTCGATCCGGCTGGCCGGGCTGCCGGGCGAGCCGCGCGACGCGAACGAGGCGGCTGAACGGGCCCGAGAGTGGGCCGACTGCCGCGCGCAGCAGGAGTTCCTCACCGCGGCCGGCATCGCGGTGCAGACCTACGACGGCCCGCTGGGGCAGGGGATATACCTGCCGGATGACGGTGCGACCAACCCGGCCCACCGCGCCTTCGCCCTGGCCGAGACCGCCGAACCCGCCCGGCTCTTCGAGCACTCCCGGGTGCGGTCGGTCGCCACCGGGTGGGTGGAGACCGCGACCGGCTCGGTGTCGGCCGGCCTGGTGATCGTCGCGGTGGACGGCCGCCTCGAGCTGCTCCTGCCCCAGCTGGCGTCGTTGGTCCGCACGGCCCGGCTGCAGATGCTGGCCACCGCGCCGGGGCTGGCGCCCCGCTTGCCCTGCCCGGTCTACGGCCGCTGGGGGTACGACTACGCCCAGCAGGATTCGGCCGGCCGCATCCTCGCCGGCGGCGGCCGCGACCGGTTCGCCGCGCAGGAGTGGACCACTGACGACCGCCCGAGCGCTCCGGTTCAGGGATGGATCGAGCAGGTGGCCGGGCGGATGGCGGGGGGTCCGGTTCAGGTGCGACACCGGTGGGCGGCCTCGGTCGGCTACACCGCCGACGGACGGGCACTGTGCCTGCCGGTCGCCGACGCCGTCATGGCCTGCGGCGGCTACAGCGGCACGGGCAACCTGGTCGGCCCGGTCGCCGTGCGCGCGGCCATCGCGCACGCGCTCGACGGCGCGCCGGTCCCGGAGTACTTCCACAGCTCCCTCTGAGCCACCGGCCCGGTGCACGGTGCGCGGTGGCGCAACCGGGAGAATGGCCGACGTGACCGAGCTGGCTGAACCTCCCGCCGACCCTCGCGCCGACCCTCGCGCCGGGACTGCGCCGATGGCAGCCGGGGAACTGGTCGACGCCCTGCGCCGGGCCGGTGTGGGCGAGGTGGACGCGGGCACACGCCGGCGGGCCGAGTATTCGAGCGACGCGTCGAACTACCGGGTGGTACCCCGGGTCGTCGTGTTCCCGCGCCACCGTGACGAGGTGGCGGCGGCGCTCGCCGTGGCCCGTGATCTCGACCTGCCGGTGACGGCACGTGGCGGCGGGACGTCGATCGCCGGCAACGCGATCAGCTCCGGCCTGGTGCTGGACTTCGCGCGCCACCTGAACCGGGTCCTCGAGCTCGACCCGCAGGCGCGCACGGCCGTCGTCGAACCGGGCGTCGTCCTCGACACGCTGCAGGCGCGGGCCGCGCCGCACGGGCTGCGGTTCGGGCCGGACCCGTCGACCCACGCCCGCTGCACGCTGGGCGGCATGATCGCCAACAACGCGTGCGGCTCGCGCGCGCTGGCCTACGGCAAGACCGCCGACAACGTGCACGCCCTCGACGTCCTCACCGCCGACGGCACCGAGTTCACGGCCCGGCGCTACGGCCGCGACGGCTTTCCCGCCGTCGGACCTGAGGCCGGGCTGGTGGGCCGGCTGGCCGATCTGGTCGAAGCGTGGCGCGGCGTCATCCGCACCGAGTTCGGCCGCTTCGCCCGGCAGGTCTCGGGTTACTCGCTGGAGCACCTGCTGCCCGAGCACGGCGTGGACGTGGCCCGCATGCTGTGCGGAACGGAGGGCACCCTCGCCGTGACGACTGCGGCGACCGTCCGGCTGGTCACCGCGCCACCGGCCACCGCGCTGGCCGTGCTCGGGTACCCGGACATGCCCACGGCCGCCGACGCGGTGCCGGTCCTGCTCCCGCACCGGCCGACCGCGCTGGAGGGACTGGACGGGCGCATCGTCGAGGTCATCCGCCGGCGCCAGGGTGCGGGCGCGGTGCCGCTCCTGCCGCGCGGTGAGGGCTGGTTGTTCGCCGAAGTGCCGGGGCCGACGCCGGCCGCGGCCGAGGCGGCCGCGCGGGCCCTCGCGCTCGATTCCGGCGCGCTGGAGACGGTAGTGGTGACCGGACCGATCGCCGCGACGCTGTGGCGCATCCGCGAGGACGGCGCCGGGCTGGCCGGGCGTTCGCCGGCCGGCGCACCGGCCTGGCCGGGCTGGGAGGACACCGCCGTCCCGCCGGAGCGTCTCGGGACCTACCTGCGCGAGTTCTTCGCCCTGCTCGACGAGCACGGCCTCGACACCCTGGCCTACGGCCACTTCGGCGACGGGTGCGTGCACGCGCGCATCGACTTCCCGCTGAGCACGGCGCCGGGACGGCTGCGGGAATTCGTCCAGGCCGCGGCCGAGCTGGTCGCCTCCCACGGCGGTTCGATGTCCGGCGAGCACGGTGACGGCCGGGCCCGCGGCGAGCTGCTGCCGTTGATGTACTCCCCGGCGGCGATCGCCGTGCAGGCCGCGGTGAAGGACCTGTTCGACCCGGCCGACCGGCTCAACCCGGGCGTGATCGTCCGGCCGGCGCCGTTGGATGCGGATCTGCGGGTGCCGGCGGCTGCGCCGCTGCGCCGCCACCTGGCCTTCGCCTATCCCCACGACGGCGACGACTTCACCACCGCGGTGCACCGCTGCGTAGGTATCGGCAAGTGCCGGGCCGACACCACCGAGACCGGGGGGGTGATGTGCCCGTCGTACCTGGCCACCCGCGACGAGAAGGACTCCACCCGGGGGCGGGCCCGCGTGCTGCAGGAGATGGTCAACGGAACGCTGGTCGAGAATGGCTGGCGCGCGCCGGAGGTGCATGAGGCGCTCGACCTCTGCCTGTCCTGCAAGGGGTGTGCCTCCGACTGCCCGGCCGGCGTGGACATGGCCACCTACAAGGCCGAGGCGCTGCACCAGCGCTACCGGCGGCGGGTTCGCCCGGCGGCGCACTACGCGCTGGGC
>JALZBL010000290.1 GCA_030947395.1 Actinomycetota bacterium
CGGCCGGGCCGCGCTCGAGGCGCTGCCGGCCGACGCCGATCCGGTGCTGCGGGCCGGTCTGCTGAAGTCATTGGCGATGCACCTGCTCACCCTCGACAACGACACCGAGGCCGTCGCGACCACGTCACAGGCGTTGCGGCTGGTGCCGGCCGAACCGCCGAGCCGGGTCCGCGCCGAACTCGCCGTCCTGCACGCCCACGCGATGATGGCGATCGGGCGCGACGCCGAGTCATTGCGCTGGGTGAACGAGGCGCAGCAGGTCGCAGAGGCGATCGGTGAGCCGCAGGTCGCGGTCGACGCGCGGGCCACGCAGGCCATCGTGCAGCGCCGCAGCGGCGAGCCCGAGGTGGCCGCGGCCCAGCTGGCCGCGGTGGCTGAGACCGCGCAGGCGACGGGTGACATCTGGACCGAACTGCGCAGCCGCTACAACCTGGGCGCGCTGCACTACTACACCGGCGACCTGCGGGCCGCGCTGAGCGCCTTCGAGGCGGCGGCGGCCCGCGCCCGCCGGCTCGGGCGGCCGTGGTCGCCGTACGGGCTCGAGTCGCGCCAGATGGCCGGTCTGACCCAGTTCACCATGGGCGACTGGGACGCCGGTCTCGCCACCGCCGACGTCGCCGGCGAGGATCCGCCCCCGCTGGCCGACGCCGGACTGACCGCCATCGGGTTGATCGGACGCTGCGGGCGCGGCGAAGTGGCGGCGCTCGACGAGCTGACGCGGCTGCGTCCCTGGTGGCGCCACGACGGCTGGCTGGTCATGCAGTGCGCTCCGGCCGCGACCGAGTTGCTGGCCCACCTCGGCCGGTTCGACGACGCCCTGGCCCTGCTCGAGCACGCGGTCACCGCGCTGGCCGAGGTCTGGCAGGACGAGTGGTTCCTCGGCCGGCTCCGGCTCAGCGCGCTGGCCCTGGACGTCATCGCCTCCCGCCTCGTCAGCCTCAGCCAGGCCGAACGGGTCAGCTGGCACGCCCGCGCGGCGCAGTGGTATCGCGCGGGTGAGACGACCCTCGAGCGTGGCTTGCCCGAAGGCCACCGCCTGGGGGTCGAGGGCATCGCCTGGGCCGCGCGGCTGCGAGCCGAGTGGGCCCGCGCGCGCTGGCTGGCCGACGTCGACGCGCCGACCGTCGATGACCACATCGAGCTCTGGCGGCAGGCCAGCGCGGCGTTCGGCTATGGCCACGTGTACGAGCAGGCTCGCTCCCAGGTCCACTACGCCGCGGTGCTGCGGGCGGCCGGGCGCTCGGTCGAGGCCACCGAGCAGGCCCGGCGGGCCCGGGAAACGGCACGCCGGCTGGGCGCGGAACCGCTGCTCGAGGAGATCCGCCGGCTGGCCACGGCGCCGGGACGTCCGACGGGGCGAGATGCCGCCGGTCAGTCGCTGACCGAGCGCGAGCACGAGGTCCTGGCCCTCATCGCCCAGGGTCGCTCGAACCGTCAGGTGGCCGGGCAGCTGTTCATCAGCGAGAAGACGGTCAGTGTGCACGTCTCCAACATCCTGGCCAAGCTCGCGGTCCGCAGCCGGACCGAAGCGGCCGCCGTGGCCCGCCGCGACGGATTGCTGGACTGAGCCGGATGGGAACACCGGCCCGCCCGACATGACTCGGCCCTACCTGGCGTGCGGCCCGAGCCACCGGCCCGCACCCGGGCTTCAGCGCAGGGTGTCGAGCGCTTCGATCACGTGGGCGGCCTCGGTCTGCGGATTGACGAAGACCAGGCGCAGCACGGTGCGCTCCTGGTACTTGGTCGGCACGCACAGGATGACGCCGTCCGTCGCCATTCGGTGTGACCACTGCGCGTACTGCTCGGCCGTCCACCCGGGTCGCTCGAACAGCAGTACCGACAGCTCGGGTTCGACGGTCAGGCGCAGGTGGTCCGAGCGGGCGATGGCGGCGGCGACCGCGCGGGCGGTGTGCAGGGTGATCTCGACCGCGGCGCGGTAGCGGTCGGTGCCATGAGTGGCCAGACTGAACCAGAAGGGCAGGCCGCGGGCGCGGCGGGAGAGGTGCACGGCGTAGTCGGCCGGGTTGACCACCTCACGGTCCACTTCGTCGAGGTAGCTGGCCCGCTGGGTGTGCGCGGCCTGGGCCAACCGGGGCGAGCGGTACACGAGGGCGCAGCAGTCGTACGGGGCGAACAGCCACTTGTGCGGGTCGACGATGAAACTGTCGGCTCGCTCGATGCCTGCGAACAGGTGCCGCACGCTGCGCGCGCACAGGGCCGCCCCGCCGTAGGCGCCGTCGACGTGCATCCATACCCCGAACTGCGCGCACGCGTCGGCCACGCCGGCCAGGTCGTCGACGACCCCAGCGTTGGTGGTACCCGCCGAGGCGACCACCGCGAAGACGCCGGGTGCGCCGGCCAGGGCCTCGCGCAGCCGCGGGCCGGTGAGCCGCCCGCGGGCGTCAGCCGGCACCTCGACCACGTCGACGTCAAGCACCCGCGCGGCCGAGCGGATCGAGGAGTGCACCTCGGCGGTGCAGGCGAGCTGCCAACCACGCGCCGGCCGTCCACCGCGATTGTGGCGCGCCGTCTCACGGGCGGCGACGAGGGCCGACAGGTTGCCGTTCGTTCCGCCGGCGACGAAGCAGCCGCCCGCCGTCCCTGGCCAACCCAGCAGCTCGACGATCCAGGCCAGCGCCTCGTTCTCGGCGTGGATCGCGCCGGCCCCGGCCTCCCAGTGCCCGGCAAAGATGTTGGTCGCACTCGTGACGAAGTCGAAGGCGACCGCGGCCCGGGTAGGCGCCGACGGCACATAGGCCAGGTTGAGCGGGTCGTCTTGGGCTCGCGTGGCGGGCTCGAGCACCTGCTCGAAGACCTGCAGCGCCTCCTTGCCGCCGATCCCTTCGGCGGTGATCGTGCGTCCGGCCGCCTCGCGCAGGTAGCTCGCCGAACGCGCCGTCGCCTTGGGGTCCGCCGGGCGCACGACCCGCTGCGCGGCCCAGTCCAGCGCGGCGTGCATGACCTCCGTCTCGTCGCCCCAGACCAGATGGGTCGGTTCGTTCGGGTCGACGACGCTCACCAGGGCAGCCTGCCTGGCCGCGCGGTCCGCCGCAACGACGAGCCCGGGGCTCGGTGCACCGTCGGACCGATCGGGTCGGGTTGGGGCTCGATCACGTCGGGTCGGGCTCGCGACCGAGGTTCGTGCACACGCAGAGGCGGTTGTCC
>JALZBL010000291.1 GCA_030947395.1 Actinomycetota bacterium
GTTGGTGCCCTCGCGCGAGGTCGTTATTGACTCGGTGCCGGAGCTGCCGGGTCCGGTGGCTGTTGTCTATGAGGCCCGGGCCCGGCATGCCGCCGGCGACCGCTGGTTCGTCGACGAAACCTACGTCAAGGTCGCCGGCCGATGGACATGCCGTGTACCGGGCAGTCGATCAGCATGGGCAGGTGATCGACGTGTTGGTCTCGACCCGACGCGACGCCGCGGCCGCGCGGGAGTTCTTCACCCGTGCCTTGCGCGTCGGGCCGGCGCCGGTCGAGGTCACCACCGCCGGGCGCCGGTCTACCCGCGGGTGCTCGATGAGTACGTGCCGGCGCCTGGTCACCTCACCGAGCAGCACGCGAACAGTCTCGTGGAAGCCGACCATGGCCCGGCTGAAGGCTCGGCTGCGGCCGATGCGTGGACTCAAACAGCTGAGCTCTGCGCGCACGATCACGCCCGGGCACGCGTTCGTGCAGAACTTGCGCCGCGGCCACTACGCGATCACCGCCGACCTCGCCGTGCATGATCGGGTCCGCACTGCCTTCGACGAACTCGCGCTATGCCTCTGACCGCAGTCAGGTCCATCAACCCGGGTTCGGCGCCGGGTCGCCCCCTGAATTTCTGGCAGCTGGACAAGCCCGGCACCCAAGTTCTAGCCGATGCGCGAGCGCGGTTGACGCAGTCGACGGGCGACGCCGCGGCAGGTCGCCGCTGTCGAGCAGTGGAACGTCCGTGGCGCGTAGCCGTGCGAACGACGCGACTCTGGTCCGTTGCGGCCAGTCGTTCATGACGAGCGGCGCGAGATGTACCACCTAGTGGGGGAGGACCTGCCCGCCGTCATCGCGCGGTACGCCGACCGGATCGTTTAGGTACAGGTCGCTGACAGCCCTGAGCGCCATGAGCTCGGCCCCGGCGAGCTGGACTTCCCCGCGCTGTTCGCCGCGCTGCACGAAGCCGCCAACACCGGGTGCGTCGGGCTAGAGTAAAAGCCGTCTACAACCAGCGTGGCCAGCGTCGGCTGGCTGCCCATGGAGCATCGCAGTGGCCGCCTCTTACCCGTCCCGGAGGGATGAGCATGACGAGCATCGGTTTCATCGGCTTGGGCGGGATGGGCCGCCGGGTTACCGATCCGGAGCAGATCCGGGTGGCGCTGGAATGGGCCAGCGCGGAGTCCGAGCGGCTGCAAGTGCCGGCACGGGTGGAGATCATGGTCGAGCGCGAGGTCAACGCCGCGATGAGGCAGTCGATCGCCGACATCAAGGAGGTCGAGCCGTTCCCCGACGCCGGTCCCGTCCAGACGAAGCCCGACCGGCAGCCAACTGGGGCCGGTTAGGGCAGCCATGGCGACGTACGCCGAACTGACAGCCGAGCGGGAGACCGGCCGGGTCGCCGACGCGGTCCGGGCGGAGATCGCCGGCCTGCTCGGCCCAGGCGGCCTGATCAGCGAGCCGGCCCAGCTGCGCACCTACGAGTGCGACGGCCTCACCGGCTACCGCGTCACGCCGGCCCTCGTGGCCCTGCCACTGTCCACTGAGGAAGTTGCGGCAGTGGTGCGGGTGTGCGCGCGGGAGCGCATCCCCTTCGTCGCGCGTGGGGCGGGGACGGGGCTGTCGGGCGGGGCGCTGCCGGTCGCCGACGGGATTGTCATCGGGCTGGCCCGGATGCGCCAGATCCTGGCGGTCGACGTCGTCAACCAGCGGGCGGTCGTAGAGCCCGGGGTCACCAACGCCTCGATCACGGCGGCCGTGGCCGAGCACAACCTCTACTACGCCCCCGACCCGTCGAGCCAGGTGGTGTGCACCATCGGCGGCAACGTCGCGGAGAACTCCGGCGGCGCGCACTGTGTGAAGTATGGCTTCACCACCAACCATGTGCACGCGCTGACCCTCGTGACGAGCGACGGCAGCGTGGTGACGCTCGGCGGTGACTCCATTGACGCGGTCGGGCCCGAGCTGCGCGGCGTGGTCATCGGCTCGGAGGGGACGCTCGGGATCGTCACCGAGATCACCGTGCGCCTGCTCCGCACGCCCGAGGCGGTCCGCACGCTGGTTGCTGACTTCCCCAGCGCCGAGCAGGCCGGCAACGCGGTAAGCGGGTTCGTCTCCGCCGGCATCGTGCCCGCCGCCGTCGAGATGCTCGACGCGCTGGCGATCGAGGCCTGCGAGAAGGCAGTGCACGCCGGCTACTCGCTCGACACCCCGGCGGCCCTGGTGGTCGAGCTCGACGGACCGGTCGCGGAGTGCGAGGCGGGCTTCGAGCAGGTGCAGCAGGTTTGCCGGGACAACGGTGCCACCCAGATCCGGATCGCGAACGACCCGGCCGAGCGAGCGCTGGTGTGGAAAGGGCGCAAAGCCGCTTTCGCCGCGATGGGGCGGATCAGCCCCGACTATTTCGTGCAGGACGGGGTGATCCCGCGTACCAAACTCGGTGCGGTTCTCACCCAGATCACGGAGCTGGCCGACGAGGCTGGGCTGCGAGTCGCCAACGTCTTCCATGCCGGCGACGGCAACCTGCATCCGCTCGTGCTCTACGACGCCAAGGTGCCCGGCCAGTCCGAGGCCGCGGAGGAGCTCGCCACGGCGATCGTCGTGCTGTGTGTCGAGTACGGCGGGTCCATCACCGGCGAGCATGGGGTCGGCAGCGACAAGGCGTGCTCGATGCCCAGGATGTTCTCCGAGGCCGACCTGACCGTGATGGCGCGGGTGCGTGCCGCCTTCGACCCCGACAACATCTGCAACCCGGGCAAGGTGCTCCCGACACCGCGACTGTGCGGGGAGAAGCCCGGCCCCTATCGTGCACACCCCGACGAAACCGCCGGGCTGATCGAGCGGATGTGACCGGTGATCAGACGATGGTGACCGCCCCTACGGCGACTGCGCAGGTGCACCGCCCGTCGACCGTGGCAAGCGCCGCAGAGCTGCTGCGCGACAGTGCCGGGCCGGTGCTGTTCCGCGGTGCGGGTAGCGCCATCAAGTGGGGTGGCCGGCCGGCGCCGCCGGACCTGGTCGTGGAGACCGCCGGCATGGACCGGCTGATCGAGCACAACGCCGGTGACATGACTGCCGCCGTGGGCGCCGGCATGCCGCTGCGCCGGCTGCAGGAGACCCTCGCGGCGGCCGGGCAGTGGCTGGCCATCGACCCACCCTCGG
>JALZBL010000048.1 GCA_030947395.1 Actinomycetota bacterium
AGGTTCGACCCCTACCCGCCGGACGCCCGACCGGCCAGGGATCAGGGCGCCCCCGGGGTGCTCACGGATGCCGGGTCGGCGTGCGGAGGGCAAAGCTGCTAACCATGACGACGACCATGGACGACAAGACGCCGCCCGGCCCCCCCGATCCGCCGCCGCTGCCGACGGGCCCCACCCCGCCGGCGCCGGGCGTGCGTCGCCTGCGCCGCAGCCGCGAGGACCGCATCGGGGCGGGGTTGGCCGGCGGCCTCGGACGCTACTTCAACATCGACCCGGTGATCTTCCGGGTGCTGTTCGCGGTACTGGCTCTCTTCGGCGGGTCCGGCATCGCGCTCTATCTGCTGGGCTGGTTGGCGGTGCCCGATGAGGGTGCCACCAATGCCCCGGTGGACCGCGTCATCGCCGAACTGCGCCGCCGGCGGGTTCCGTTCTGGCTGGTCGTCGGCGGCGGGCTGCTGCTGGGCTGGGGGTTGTTCTTCAGCTGGTGGGCGCCGCACTCGCTGATTCCCGCGGTGATCGTCGCCGTAGCCCTCGTCGTGTTGCTGGCCCGGCACCGACCGTCCGCGCCGCCAGCGTCCGTACCGCCCGCATCCGAGCCGCCAGCGTTCGGCTCGGAAGCGTCCGAGCTCGTCCCGTCCGCGCGGCCGGATACCTGGCCGACGGGGTCACCCCCGTCCTCGCCCGCGCCGGAGCGGGTGCCGAGCCGCTCGATCGCTCCGGCGGCATCACAACTGCGCAGCTGGTTCGACGAGAGCCGGGTCGCGGCCCGGGAACGCCGGCGGCGGGCGACGCCGGTCCGCGTGAGCGTGCTGGCGTCGGTCGTCGTCGCCGTCGCCGTGCTCGCGGTGGTCGACGCCGTGTCCGGCATCCCCTTCGCCGCCTACTTCTGGGCGGTGGGTGGCATCGTGCTGGGCGGCCTGGTCATCGGCCTCCTCGCCCGCCGGACCGCCTGGTCGACGACGCTGTTGCTGGTCCCCGTCGCCGTCGGCCTGGCCGTGTTCGCCAGCAGCCCCGTGCGGGCCCACGACGGGTGGGGCGATCGCTCCGCCCGACCGGCCGATGCGACGGAACTGCCCGCGCAGTACCGGCTGGCGTTCGGGCGCGACAGCATCGACCTGCGCGATCTGCACCCGCTGAGCACCGCCCGTACGGTCCAGGTGGTCCACGGCGCCGGCCAGGTGCGCGTCATCGTCCCCCGCTCGCTGCCCGTGCGCATCGACGCCGATGTCCATGCCGGCGCGGTGGAGTTGAACGGCGTCCAGGACCACGCCGGGGTGAACTACAACCGCACCTATTCGACCCCGGCCGCCGCCGGCTCGACCACCGTGCTGCGCATCCACGTCGCGATCGCCGCCGGTCAGCTCCAGATCACCTACGTCTGACGGCGCCGGACGTACGACGCGACCACCCACGAGGCAACCGCCCCGTTGGGCGACCATCAACCGAACCAACGCGTTGGCCGACCGCCGGGCGACCACGGACCAACCGCAACAGCGCCAGCGCGGAGCACTCCATCGGCTCTACCGCAGCGGCGCCTGCGCAAAGTAACCGATCGGGTCTACCGCCATCCGCGCCCGAATGCCAGCCACGCAAGCAACCGCAGCGCACCACCCAGCGCGAGATCACTCCCACTCGATGGTGGCCGGCGGCTTGCTGGTGATGTCCAGCGCGACGCGGTTCACCTCGCGGACCTCGTTGGTGATGCGGGTGGAGATGCGGGCCAACACCTCGAAGGGGACCCGGGTCCAATCGGCGGTCATCGCGTCCTCGCTGGACACCGGCCGGAGCACGATCGGGTGCCCGTAGCTCCGTCCGTCACCCTGTACGCCGACCGAGCGGACCTCGCCGAGCAGCACCACCGGGCACTGCCAGATCTCCCGATCGAGTCCGGCCGCCGACAGCTCGGCGCGCGCAATCGCGTCGGCCCGGCGCAACACGTCCAGCCGCTGGGCGGTCACCTCGCCGACGATGCGGATGCCAAGGCCGGGGCCAGGGAACGGCTGGCGCCAGACGATCTCGGGCGGCAGGCCGAGCTGCTCACCGACCCGGCGGACCTCGTCCTTGAACAACGCTCGCAGCGGCTCGATCAGCCCGAACTGCAGGTCGGCCGGCAGCCCCCCGACATTGTGATGGCTCTTGATGTTGGCCGTGCCGGTGCCGCCGCCGGATTCCACCACGTCGGGGTACAGCGTGCCCTGGACGAGGTACTCGACCACCTCGCCGTGAGCCCCGGCATCGGCCACCACCTCGCGCGCGGCGTCCTCGAAGACCCGGATGAACTCGCGTCCGATGATCTTTCGCTTCTCCTCCGGGTCGCTGACCCCGGCCAAGGCGTCGAGGAAGCGCTCCCGGGCGTCGACCACCTTCAGCTGCACGCCGGTGGCGGCGACGAAGTCGGTCTCGACCTGTTCGGCCTCGCCCGCGCGCAACAAGCCGTGGTCGACGAAGACGCAGGTGAGCTGATCACCCACCGCGCGCTGGACGAGGGCGGCGGCGACCGCGGAGTCCACGCCCCCCGACAGTCCACAGATGACCCGCTTCCCGCCGACCGCCGCGCGGATGGCGCCGACCTGCTCGTCGATGATGTTGGCCTCGGTCCAGGAGGGCCGCACGCCGGCGAACTGGAACAGGAAGCGCTCGAGGACGGCCTGCCCGTGCTCGGTGTGCATCACCTCCGGGTGGAACTGCACCCCAGCCAGTGATCGCGCGCCGTCCTCGAACGCCGCGACCGGGGCACCCGCGGTGGATGCGGTGACCGCGAAACCCGGCGGGGGCGCGGTGACGGCGTCACCGTGGCTCATCCAGACCGACTGCCGGGCGGGCAGCCCGTGCAGCAGGACGCTGCCCGCGCCCACCTGCAGGTCGGTGCGGCCGAACTCGCTGCCCCCGGTGTGTGCGACTTCTCCGCCCAGAGCCTGGGCCATCGCCTGGAAGCCGTAGCAGATGCCGAGTACCGGGCGGCCGGCGGCGAACAGTTCCGCCGGGGTGGCCGGGGCGTCCTCGGCGTACACCGAGGCCGGACCGCCGGAAAGAATGATCGCCGACGGACGGCGGGCCAGCATCTCGGCCAGCGGCATCGAATGCGGGACGATCTCGGAATACACGTGGGCTTCGCGTACCCGCCGGGCGATCAGCTGGGCGTACTGCGCGCCGTAATCGACGACGAGGACCAGGTCAGGCGGCACCGCCTGAGTCTAAGAGGCGAAGGTCGCCGAATCCGACGCCGCGATTGGCCGGATGAACCGGACGGTGCGGTCTGGCCGGCCAATCTCGCCCGCGCGATGCAGCTACGCCCTGGGCGCCAGCCACTTGTAGGCAACACCGGTGAGCTCGCGACTGCGGTCCCACAACGCCGCGGCGAGCTCCGGATCCTGCGCGGCCCGAGACATTGAGGCCGGCCCGGGATCTCCGCGCCACTCCCGCCATCCGCGGGGCCCGCTGTACGAGCCGGGTGCGGCCCGGAAGGCGGCGTACAGCGTCGGGAGTGCGCCCACCAAGGCGGGCTGCCCCAGCCCCCGGCCGGCCAGGCTCGCCACTACCCGCAGGACCGGATTCCCGGCCACGCCGTCGCGGTTGGTCGTCAGTCCGGTCGAGGCCAGGCCGGGGTGGGCGGCGGTACTGACCAGCCGCGTTCCGGCGCGCTCCGCCCGCCGCTGCAACTCCAGGGCGAACAGCAGGTTGGCCAGCTTCGAGTTGCCGTACGCCCGCTGCGGCCGGTAGGCACCTCGCGACTGCAGGTCGGCCAAGTCCACCGCGGCGCTGCGGTGGGCGAGCGAGGAGACGGTGACGACGTGCGGTGCGCGCGCCCGCAGCAGGGCTGGCAGCAGCAGTCCGGTCAGGGCGAAGTGACCGAGGTGATTGGTGCCCATCTGCCGCTCGAAGCCGTCCTCGGTTTCGACCCGGTGCACCGGAGCCATCACGCCGGCGTTGTTGACCAGCAGGTCGAGCGGGCCGTCCCAGCCCGCGGCGAAGGCGTGCACCGAGCGAAGCGAGGACAGGTCGAGCTCGGCCACCTCCACCTCCGCCGCCGGCACCTCCGCGCGGATCCGCGCCGCCGCATGCGCGGCCTTGTCGTTGTTGCGGCAGGCCAAGTCCACCGCCGCCCCGTGCCGGGCCAGCTCCAGCGCAGTGAAGAAGCCGATGCCGGAGTTGGCGCCGGTGACCACGGCTCGTCGTCCGTGCAGGTCCGGGACGTCGTCCGGCGTGAACGTCACCCGGCGACGGTACTGCCGGAGCCACGCTTCGGCTCCGCCGGCCAGCGGCGGCAGCCTCAGACGCCGAGGACGGCTGCGTACACGACCTGGTGGTACTTCGCCCCTGTCGTCGGGGGTTGGCTGGACACGCACCACACGGCATAGAACCGGCCGTGGGTCATGGCGGTGCCGATGTAGTCACCGGGGAAGATCCCCCGGGCCTGGGCGGCGTAGGCATAGTTGCTGCGCGGGCCGACGGCAATCGTGCTGATGAACGACTTCCCGCCGTTGCGCGAGGTCGCAATGTACTGCTGCGCGAACCGGCCATGAGTGGTGTCGGCGTTGGTCAGACCGTAGGAGACCGACACGACGGCACCGTAGGCGGCCACGTCGACATTCACGCCGTACCGGGTGCTGTCAACGCGACGGTTCACCAGTACCGGCGCGCTCCAATGCACGCCGTCGGTCGAAGCAGACAGCCTCACCTTCGACTGGTCGTTGGAGTTCCACGCCGTGTACAGCGCTCCGGTGCGCGGATCGCTGGTCGAGGACTGCAGGCAACAGCGGATGCCGTCTGGGCCCGGGCCGAGGTCGGCGGTGACAACACCACCCGGCGCGAAGCTCTTGCCGCCGTTGGTCGAGATGGCGGTGCGGATCAGCGGCGGCGGCGCGGGCGCTGCCTTGGCCGCCGCGCGCCGGGTCGACTCGTGGTGGCGGAAGGCAATGTCCTCGTCCACCTGCGCCTGGTTGCCGTAGTCGATGAAGGCGTCGACGATCGTGCCGTCCGGGCGCAGCATCGGCGTCGAATTCTGCGTGTTGGCGTGCGGCCGCGACACGCTCACCGGGTGGCTCCAGGTCGCGCCGTGGTCATCGGAATAGACCAGCGCCTGCGGCGATCCGTCGGCGTTGCCGAACACGTCGGTCAAGAACGGCGTCCAGAACTGGTACAGCCGGCCCCGGTGTGGGCTGGTCGGGCTGGTGTCGACCACCAGCGAGTTCTTGTCGTCGGAGATCGAGCATTCGGCGCTGTAGTGAGCCAGAACCGGGGCAGCGAACGTCTTGCCCCCGTCGGTGCTGCGAGAGACGGCCACCGCGCTCGGACAGGTAAGCGCGATCAGCAGGGTCGAAATGTAGACGTCGCCGTCCGGGCCGAACGCGACGATCGGATCACTTGCGCGTACCCAGGGCTGCCGGCCGCCGGTGGACGTCGTCAGGCCGGGTAGTGGCCGGTGGTGCCAGGTGGCACCGCCGTCGTGAGTCCACGCATAGCTGATTGCGACGGCGCCCCCGTCCGGGTAGCGACCGTCGTGGCTGGCCGCCACGGCGATCAGTCGATTCAGCGGAGACACCGCGACGTCCGGCTCGACCACCGTGTCGGGTTCCGATCCCGGTCGGGGCGCGACGTCCTGCGCGGTCGCCCGGCCGACGTGCAGCACCGATACCGGCGCAGCGGCGAAGGCGGTTTGGGCCGGAATGGCGACGACCAGTGCCGCACTCACCGCGACGGCCACCCGTTGCCAGCCGCGGGCGCGGGTTGGGCGGATGGTGCTGGCGTTCGGGCGCGCGCTGCGCTGAGTCATGAAGCAGCCTCCAGATTCTTCGGTGTCGTGCCCGCGTCAATACTGGCCCTAGTCGATCAATGGGACCAGACTCCGACCGACGGACGACGACGCGTCGAGGTGGCGCCTCACCGCCAAACGCCCCTCGCTCCTGCGACCCCGGATGGGTTAGCCAGGCTCGGCCGGTCGGTCAGCTGCGACCGAGACCGGCGTCGCGGGCGCGCACGATGGCGTGCGCGCGGTCGGCCACGTGGAGCTTGGTGAAGATGGCGGAAACGTTGTTCGCGACCGTCTTCACGGCCAGGCCGAGGCGGGCGCCGATCGCGGTGTTCGACATCCCGGCGGCCAGCAGGTCGAGGATCTCGTGCTCGCGTGCGGTTAGCTCTGGAAACGGCCGGGCCGCGGTGGACGGGGTCGGCGACGCGAAGAAGGACAGTAGGCGGGCCGCCACCGCCGGACCGAAGATCGCCTCGCCCCCGGCGACGGCGTGCACCGCGCGCGCGATCTCGTCCTGCTCGGCGCCCTTGATGAGGTAACCGCGGGCACCGGCCCGCATCGCGGCGAACACCCGCTCCTCGTCGTCGTACATGGTCAGGATCAGGATCGCGACGTGCGGAGCGGCGCGGATGATTTCTCGCGTGGCGGCGAGGCCGTCCATTCCCGGCATCTGCAGATCCAGGATGAGCACGTCCGGCTTGGCGAGCACGCACTCCTTGATCGCCTCCGCGCCGTTCGTCGCTTCACCGACGACGGTGAAGTCCGGCAACGAGGAGAGCAGCGCCGTGATGCCGCTGCGGACCACCGGGTGGTCGTCGGCCACGACGACGCGGATGGTGCTCACCGCGGCGCCAATGGCAACGAAACCTGCACCCGTCCGCCGTCGGGCGTGGGACCCGCCACGTAGGAGCCGCCGACCTCGGCGGTGCGTTCCCGCATTGCCGTGAGCCCGACACCCGCGGACCAGTCGCCCGGCCGCTTCCCGTCGTCGCGGATGTCGAGCATCAAGGCGTCGGCGCAGTCGAGACGCACGGTTGCGGTGGTCGCGCCGGAATGCCGCACAACGTTGGTGAGCGCCTCGGTGGCGATTCGGTACGCCGCCACCTCGATCGCGGCGGGGAGCACCGGCAGCCGGTCCGGCGCGAGCAGATCCACCCGAACCTCACGGCCCGTGCCGTGCCAGGACAGCTGCTGGACCCGTTGCCGCAGCGCCTCCAGCAGGCCGAGCTCGTCCAGCGAGGGCGGGCGGAGGTTGTCGACCAGGCACCGGACGTCGACGAGCGCCGCTCGCGCGTCGCGGCGCAACGCGGTGAGCAGGTCGAGAGTCCTCGCCGGGTCGCGCTCGACCAGGTTCGCGGCAGCGTCCGCGGTCAGCGACAGACCGGTGAGGACCGGGCCCAACCCGTCATGGAGGTCCCGGCGCAGTCGTCGGCGCTCCTCCTCCCGGGCGAGGACGAGTCGTTGCCTGGAGGCCTGCACCTCCTCGGCGAGGCGCGTCGCGTGTACGGCGACCGCGAGCGAAGTAGCGACAAGCAGAAGGACGTCACGATCCGCGGCCGACAGATCGCGTTCACCGGGACGCAGCCCGACGACCAGGTCGCCGACCGACCGGCCGGCGTAGTCCAGCGGGATCGAGTGCACCGCGCCGTCCGGTCTGCCGTCCGCGCCGAGAACCTCATCGCCAGTGCGGATCGCGGCATAGGGCAGGCGCAACGCCTGACGAACCGCCGCGGCCGCCAACGCCAGATCACCCTCGCCGCCGGCACGCAACCGCTGCCCAACCCGAGAGGCGACGCGGGCCGGATCGCCGCGGTCGCCGTACATCGCCCGGTCGACGCGGCGCTGCAGCCGGGGCAACAAGGGTGCGAGCAGCAGTGCGATGAGCACCGTGGCGACCGCCGACCGGCCGACATTCGCGGCGACGAACTGGTCCAACAGCGCGACGAGGGCCACGTACGCGCCGATCGCGACAACGGAGAGCAGCAGCCAGGCCAGCGCCCGGGACACCACCAGACGGATGTCGAGCAGCTGATGCCGCACGATCGCCACCGCCACCGCGATCGGGATCAGCGGGATGGCGAATAGCACCGCGACCGGCGTGCCGGCCACGAAGCTCCACGGGACGACGATCGCCAGCACCGCCATCGCCGCGAGCAGCAGCCACATCAGCTGCTGCCGCTGCGACTCGTCGGCGCGCCGGTAGCGCACGACCAGCCCGACGAGCGCGCACGCGAGCGCCGCCGACGTGCGCAGCTCACCGATCACCCACAGCGGCACGAGCCCGGCATGGTTGCCGAGGGTGAGGTACGCCGACGGCAAGTTCGATCGCAACCGCGCCGGATCGGTGCCGACCTCGACCACGAACAGTGGTGCCGTCGCGACGACGAGGATGAGCACCAGACGCCACCGGGGGGACGGCAATCGCCCGTCCGGGAACAGCAGCAGCGCAACGGGCAGGAGCAGGCCGATCGACCATGGCCACGACCACTGCAGCACGGTGAGCGCCGCCCGTTGCCCGACGATCGACGCGTCCGCGTCGTGCAGCGCCTGTGCCGCAGGGGCCATGACCGCAGCGGTCGCGTGACCCACCCCGTCCGCCACGAACAGCCAGCCGATCGGGTTGCTCGGACGGTTCCGGGCGATCACCGCGCCGCAC
>JALZBL010000292.1 GCA_030947395.1 Actinomycetota bacterium
GACGTCGGCTGGGCGGACGTCGGCTGGGCGGACGTCGGCTGGGCGGACGTCGGCTGGGCGGACGTCGGCTGGGCGGACGTCGGCTGGGCGGACGTCGGCTGGGCGATCGGGTTGCTCACCGGCGCGCCAATCCCGCCGTCCGCGACGCCACCCGAGGCCGTCAGTTTGACGTCACCGGCCATGGTCGCAAACCCTAGCCGCCGCCACCGACCGCCTGCGGCACCACTGGGGCCGGCCCGGGCCGCTGATCCTGGACCTCGGCGGCCACGAGGAACGTGAACAGTTCGACCGCGTCGAGCAGTTCGGCGGCCTGACCGTCGCTCACCGCATCGGCGATACCGGCTTCAGCCGCGGCACGCGTGGCTGCTCCGGCGCCGAGGTAGGCGGCCCAGTCGGCGAACCGGGGCACCCGGCGCCCGATCAGCGCCCAGGCGCTCTGGGGCGCGCGCCGAGACGGTGCTTCATCCGGGTGGACGCTCAGCAGCGCCGCCGCGGCTCGCAGCGCGGCCAGGTGCGCGAGGCGGTAGCGGTCACCGGGGTGCGCCTCGCGACGGGCGTCGGCCAGGATTGCCCGGCTCTGCTCCAACGCCAGTCGGGCCCGCCCGGCGCCGGGCGCGCGAGCACCGGTGCACAGCACTCGCCGGTTCGGCCCACCGCGCTCCCGGCCTAATTCGGCCGCCGTCCGCCCCGTCTTTGCCACCGTTCCTCCTGCCGAGGGATCACCGCCATCGAACGTGTGTTCGACTGTACCTCCTTGCTCCGACGGAGTCGACCTGGCGCCCGAGCCGCGGCTCAGCGGTCCGACGCCGCGACCGCTGGATGGTCCACCGCGTGCGCCGGGGGGCCGGCTGATGGGCCGGAGTGCTCCGCCGACGCCAGCTGGGCGGCGTCCGGGCGCACCAGTCCGAGTTGGGAGGCGATGGGTCGACTGACCAGGTTCACCAGCCAGTCGGCGCCCACCCGCGACCGGTTGGCCGTCGCCGGGAGGGCGTAAAGGTGATAGCCCTTAGTGACGACCTTGGCCAGCACGCCGGTGACCGGGATGCCCAGCGGGCGAGCCACGGCGGCCGTGCCGCCCAGGTCGGCCACCAAGCCGAGATCACGGTGTCGGTACCGGCGCGGGCGCCCGTGGCCAAGGCTCGCGGCCACGTTATGTCCGATCACGACGCCCTGTCGCTGGGCGTGTTGGGCCGTCGGCGGGTAGTCGGCGCCGCTCCGGTCGAACGGATTGCGGGCGGCGGCCGAATCCCCCGCGGCCCATACGTCCTCGCGCAGCTTGAGGTGCTCATCGACCACCAGCCGGCCGTGTGCCACCGGCAGGTTCAGCCGCCCCACGAGCGGCGGCGGCGTGACGCCGACGTTCCACAGGACGGTGTGGCAGGGCAGTTCGGTGTCGTCGGAGAGGGTGACGCGCCCGGGCCCGATGGCCTTCACCGTCGCACCCAAACGCACCTGCATGCCGCGCCGGCGGACCACGGCCAGCGCCCACCGGCCGAGCTGGCGCCCGAGCTCGGGCAGTACAGCTCGGAGAGGTCCAGGCAGCATCCAAGTGACGTCGTCGCGCGCCAGGCGCGGGAATCGGGCCAGCTGGGCCAGCGTCATCCGCTGCAGCTGGGCGGCCGTCACCGTCCCGGTGTAACCGGCCCCAACGACGAGGAAGGTCAGTCGCGCCCGTCGCTCGGCCCGGTCGTCGGTGGCGTCGGCCAGCTCGAGCTGACGCAGCACGTGGTCGTGGATGTAGGTGGCCTCGACCAGGGTCTTGAGGCCGAGGGCATGCTCGGCGACGCCGGGCGTCGAGAACGTGCGGGTAGCGCTGCCGAGAGTGAGCACCAGCCGATCCCAGGACAGCTGTACGGGCGCGTCCAACCCGCACAACACGCTCACCGTCCGCGCGTCGAAGTCGACGGCGTCAACCAGGCCCTGCAGGATCCGGGTGCGGCGCAGCGACCCGTGCAGGGAGATCGCTAGGCGCCGCGGATCGAGTCGCCCCGCCGCCACCTCGCGCAGCAACGGGCTGTAGCAGAGGTGATCGGTCGCGTTGACGAGCACGAGTTCGGCCGCATCCGGCGGCAGCGCCCGCTCGAGGGTGCGGGCCGCGAAGAAGCCGGCGAACCCACTTCCCACCACGATCACGCGCGGAGCCGCCACGCTCACCGGATGCTCCCGTGATCGATTGCCGAAGCCGGTCGTTGCGTCAGTCGGAGTCGGAGCCGGGCTCGGCCATCCGCCGGTGAAGTGCCGCCTTGACCTTGTCCGGGAGAACCTTGTTGGTCGCGCCTTGGACCTTGGTCTTAATCGATCCGGCGACGAGCTTGTCCTTGCCGCTCATCAGCGCCTCGAATCCCTGGGCGGCGACCTGGGCCGGATCGTCCTTGCTGCCCCGGCCCACCGCGGTGTCGTCCATGCCGGCGCGACGGAAGAAGTTGGTGTCGGTCGGTCCCGGCATCAGCGAACTGACGGTGACGTTGGTGTCCTTCAGCTCGTTCTGCAGGGCCTCGGCGAAGGACTGTAGGAACGATTTCGACGCGTTGTACACGGCTTGGAAGGAACCGGGCATCGTCGACGCGATCGAGGAGGTGATCAGCACCTTGCCGTCGTCGCGGGCCACCATGTCGCAGAGAAGTCGCTTGGCCAGGTGCACGGTTGAGGTGACGTTGAGTTCGATATCTCGAGGTCGTCGGCCAGATCGGTGTCGAGGAATGCGCCGCCGCGCCCCACGCCGGCGTTCAGGGCGGCCGCGCTGACCGGGCGTCCGGTGGCCGAGACCGCCGCGTACACCGTCTCGACTCCCTCGGTGGTCCTGAGGTCGGCGGAGACGGTGTGCACCTCGGCGCCACCGCGGCCCAGCTCGGCGGAGGCGGCCTGCAGGCCGGCGTCCTCGGCGCTGACCAGTAGATCGAAGCCGTGATCGGCGAACTGGCGGGCCAGCTCGAGGCCGATGCCGCTCGACGCGCCGGTGATCAGCGCTAGCGGTTTGGTGGCAGTCATTTTGGGACGCTATCAGCCCGCGAACCGGGCTCGCCAAGGGCGGCGACGGCTCCGATGATCACGACGGCGGGCGCGCCGAGGCCGGCGGCGGCGGCCCGCTCGCCGAGCTCGCCCAGTGGAGCCCGGACCACGCGC
>JALZBL010000293.1 GCA_030947395.1 Actinomycetota bacterium
TCCTGGATCCCTCGGGCAGGCCGACCCGCACGTCGACCCCGGAGTCGCGCAAGCTCAGGGCGTGGGCCTGGCCCTGGCTGCCGTAACCCAGGACGGCGACCGTGCGCTGCTGGATCAGGGACAGGTCGGCGTCGTCGTCGTAGTACATCGTCACGGCCATGGGTGGGGCGTCTCCTTGTCGGGAAGTGGCTGGGGTTCGGAAGTGGCTGGGGTTCGGAAGTGGCTGCGGGTGGGTTCGGGGTTCGGGTGGCGGGGTGTCCTACGTCAGGCCGTGCGGTCGACCGCGCGCATCGTGGCCTGGGTCATCGAGCGCGGGCCTCGGGCCACCGCGACCACGCCCGACTGCACCATCTCACGAATGCCGTAGCGGCTGAGCATCTCGATCATCGCGGTGAGCTTCTCCTGCGATCCGGTGATCTCGACGGTCAGCGCATCCGGGCCGATATCGACGACCTTGGCCGCGAAAAGCTCGACCGTCTCCAGGACGCTGCGCCGGCTGGTGTCGTCGGTGCGGACCTTGACCAGCAGCAGTTCGCGGCGGACCGCTTGCTTGTCGTCGAGTTCGACAATCTTGAGCACGTTGACCAGCTTGTTGAGCTGCTTGGTCACCTGCTCCAGTGCGGCCCCTTCGACGCTGACCACGATGGTCATCCGAGAAACTTCGGGGTGCTCGGTCGGGCCGACCGCGAGCGACTCGATGTTGAATCCACGCCGGCTGAACAGCCCGGCAATGCGCACCAGCACCCCCGGCTTGTTCTCCACCAGAACCGACAGCGTGTGGACGGTCATGACCGTGCCCCGGCGGCCGAACGGACCCGGTCGGCTGCACCGGGCGCACCCGGCAGGCCGTCGACCATGATGTCGGTGAGCGCGCGGCAGTGCAGCCGGGTGGTGTCGAGGACCGCGACGTCGCAGTCGCCGTCGCCGATCAGCAGGCCGATCTCGGTGCAGCCCAGGATCACCGTCTGCGCGCCGCGTTCGACGAGACGGGCGATGACGTCGCGGTACGCCGCCCGCGACTCGGGGCGGACCACGCCGTACACCAGTTCGTCGTAGATGACGCGGTGCACGAGCGCGCGGTCGTCCGACGCGGGGACCAGGACCGCGGTGCCGCGGCCGGCCAGCCGGCGTGGGTAGAGGTCGCTGGTCATGGTGTAATCGGTGGCCAGCAGGCCCACCGTCGACGCTGCGGCCACCTCGGCCGCGACCAGGTCGATCAGGTCGACGAACGGCACGCTGAGGGCCGCGACAATGTCCTCGGCGACCAGGTGCAGGGTGTTCGTGGCGAGGGCGACGGCGGCCACCCCAGCCCGTTCCAGCGCGGTCGCCGCGTCGGCCAGGAGGCGGCCCTGGGCGGACCAGTCGCCGGCCCGCTGGCGCGGCTCGAACTCACCGAAGTCGACCGAGTGGATCGTGACCGGCGCGCTGGCGTGGCCGCCGACCCGCTCGCGCACCGACTCGTTGAGCAGCCGGTAGTACAGCGCGGTGGACTGCCAGCTCATCCCGCCGAGCAACCCGACTCGGGTCATCGGCCGGGGGGCCGGCCCAGTCACCGGACCAGTCACCGGACCAGTCACCGGACCAGTCACCGGGCCTGTCGTCGGGCCAGCCGTGGGATCGGTAATCGGACTAGTCATCGGCGAAGATTGGGCGCAGGCCGCGCGCCGCCTGGATGTCGTCGTTACTCGTCCCCGCGGCGACCATGGGCCACACCATGGCGTCCTTGCCCACCGTGAAATCGACCACCACCGGCTGGTCGTTGATCGACATCGCCTTCTCGATCGTCGCGTCGACGTCGGCCGCGTTCTCGCAGCGCAGACCCACGCAGCCCAACGCGTCGGCCAGCTTCACGAAGTCGGGCACCCGATGGGTGGACTTGGCCGCGTGCGTGCCGAGTTCGGTCTGGCTGTAGCGCTCGGAGTAGAAGAGGGTCTGCCATTGCCGGACCATCCCCAGGTTGCCGTTGTTGATCACCGCCACCTTGATCGGGAAGCCCTCGATCGCGCACGTGGCCAACTCCTGGTTGGTCATCTGGAAGCAGCCGTCGCCGTCGATGGACCAGACGGTCGTGTCCGGGCGGCCGGCCTTGGCCCCCATGGCCGCCGGCACCGAGAACCCCATCGTGCCCAGTCCTCCTGAGTTGATCCAGGTGTAGGGGTTCTCGTACTTGACGAACTGCGAGGCCCACATCTGGTGCTGCCCCACGCCGGCGACGTAGATCGCCGCGGGCCCGGCGATGTCGCCGAGGCGCTCGATGACGTACTGCGGGGCCAGCGAGCCGTCGGTGGGCTCTTCGTAGCCGAGCGGGTAGGTGTCGCGCCAGCCGTCGGCCTGCGCCCACCACCCGGTCAGGTCGGCCCGTCGGCCGGCGTCGAACTCGGCCTTCACCGCCGGCACCAGCTCGCGCAGGACCTCCCGCACGTCGCCGACGATCGGGACGTCGGCCGCGCGGTTCTTGCCGATCTCGGCCGGATCGATGTCGGCGTGGACGATCCTGGCCAGGGGCGCGAAGCTGTCGAGCCGGCCGGTCACGCGGTCGTCGAACCGGGCGCCGAGGACGATGAGCAGGTCCGCCTTCTGCAGGGCGGTGACCGCGGCGACGGTGCCGTGCATGCCGGGCATGCCGAGGTGCTGCGGGTGGCTGTCCGGGAAGGCGCCGCGGGCCATCAGCGTGGTGACCACCGGGATCCCGGTGAGCTCGGCCAGCTGACGCAGCTCGGCCGGCGCCCGGGCCTTCAGCACGCCGCCGCCGACGTAGAGCACCGGGCGACGCGCTTCGGCGATCAGCCGGGCCGCCTCGCGGATCTGCTTGCTGTGCGGCTTGGTGACCGGCTTGTACCCGGGTAGGTCCAGCGTCGGCGGCCAGCTGAAGGTTGTCGGCGCCTGGAGCACGTCCTTGGGAATGTCGACCAGCACCGGGCCGGGTCGGCCGGTCCCGGCCAGGTGGAACGCCTCGGCCATCGTGCGGGCGATGTCCTCCCCGCGTTGGACCAGGAAGTTGTGCTTGGTGATCGGCAGGGTGATCCCGGAGATGTCGGCCTCCTGGAAGGCGTCGCTGCCGATCGCTGGCAGTGCGACCTGGCCGGTGATCGCGACCATCGCCACCGAGTCCATGTAGGCGT
>JALZBL010000294.1 GCA_030947395.1 Actinomycetota bacterium
GGTCAAAGGCGCCCCCGCCCGGAAGGAGGGTGCCGAGCGGGCGCGTCCGGCGCGTCGCGTGGGGGGGGACCGCGGGCCACCGGCGACCGTCGGCCGGGGGCGCGGTCCACCGCTGGGCGGTCCACCGCTGGGCGGTCCACCCCTGGTCCATCCATCGCTGGGCGGGGCGCCTCCGGGCAATCCCAGCCTGGGCGCACCGCCGCCAGCGGTTCCGGTCCCCGCGAACCGCGCAGATCGAACCCACCCGCAACCGGCGACCGTCGGCTGGCGCGCGAGCGCACCGAGGCACGACGGGCCGGATTCGCGAACGAGCGGAGTTCCCGTGGCCAGTCCGCCGGATCCGGTGCGGGCGCGGGGTCACATCCGGTCGAAGCGAGCCGGCCGACTACCGCGCGTGCGGGTAGGGGTCGGCCATCGGCCGAGCGGGCGAGGGGCGATCGAGTGCCTGCCGCCCGGAAGGAGGGTGCCGAGCGGGCCCGCCCCGAAGTGCCACACCGCTCGGGCCCACCGCGCGGGCACGGCGCTGCTCCGTCCGGCGGCGGCCGGGAGCGGACCGGCACGCGCCGCGAACGACGCGACGTCGGTCGAACCCGAACCGGCGACGCCAGCCGGGAAGCGGACCCCCGGCAGCATCGACCCCGCCAGCCGTCCGCGCACCGCTCAGCCGGCGCATCCCGCTCCGGCCCGGCGTCCCGATCGGCGCCCCCGGGCCGAACAACGGTTCCACGCCGCGGCTCGTCCACGCGACGCGATGAGGACGTCCCGACGGCGGCGCAACTGGCCCGTCGGTCGCTGCCGCCGGTCCCACCCGGCACCGACGTTCGGATGCTCGAGCGATCGGTCCGAGCCGAGCTGCGGGGGCTGGCTCCCGACACCGCCGAAGCGGTTGCCCTGCAGCTGGTGGCGGCGGGCCTGGTCGTCGACGTCGACCCGCAGCAGGCCCTCCGCCATGCCCGCGCAGCCCGCAGCATTGCGGCCCGAATCGCGGCGGTCCGCGAGGCCGTCGGCGTCGCGGCGTACCACGCCGGTGAGTGGGCGGAGGCACTGGCCGACCTGCGCGCAGCGCGGCGCATCAGCGGCGATCCGCAGTGGATCGCGGTGATGGCCGACTGCGAGCGGGCTCTCGGGCGCCCGCAACGCGCGCTCAAGGCGTTGGAAGATCCGGATCTGGCCTCGCTGGACCGCCCAACGCGCACCGAGGTCTACATCGTTGCCGCCGGTGCGCGCCGCGATCTGGGTCAACTCGACGCGGCGCTGTTGCTCCTGGAGCAAGCCGGCGCGAAGTCCGCGACGCCCCGATCGGGGATCAGCCGGCTGTGGTACGCCTACGCCGACGCATTGGCCGCCGCCGGACGCATTGATGAGGCCGTTCGATGGTTCGAGGCAACGGCCGGCCTGGAGGAGGACGAAACCGATGCCGCCGACCGGGCGGCCCAGCTCGGCGAGTGAGAGGTCAACACCCACCCGCCGCCGTCGCTGGCCGCCGCCTCAGGGTCGGCGACATCCGCTAACCGGTGACCGAGCACATACCTCCGACCGACCGGAGCCATGTACACAGGACCTGACGACGATCCACAGGCGACGGCGGACGGGCCCGCGCATCCCACCCAGCCCTAACACTCGACGCATGAAGGCCACCACGACCGCGTCCGCGCCGGCGCCAGCCTCGGCCGATGACCACGTCAACCACGTCGAGCTCGTCGGGGAGCTGGCCGGCGAGCCCGAGCTGCGTCATCTGCCCAGCGGCGATGCCGTGGTCTCCTTTCGGCTCACCGTACGTACGCCGGGCCGGCCGCGGGCCGCCCGCCTTCCTCCGGCGCGAGGTTCGCGCGGCGACAGCATCGACTGCGCGGTCTGGCGCGCCGACGTGCGGTCCCGGCTCAGGACGTGGCGGGCCGGTGATGTGCTGGCTGTAACCGGCGCGCTGCATCACCGGTACTGGTGGGGCCCACAGGGACTGGCCAGCCGCTACGAGGTGGAGGTCTCGACCGCGAAAGTCCTGAGGCGCGCCCGCGTCGTCGGCTGACCGTGCCGTCAGCGCTGGTCGGCGAAACGGCGCATCACCAGCCCGGAAGCCGGCTTGGGGGTGAAGAAGGTCGACTTCCGGGGCATCCTTGCCCCGGCGGCGGCGACCGCGGCGACCGCCGCTACCGGCGTCGGCCGCAGCAGGACCGCGACGCCTCCCGAGCGCACGGCGGCGCCGAGCGCCTCGGCCACGTTGTGGGCGTACCCGACATGGTGTTCGTCGTCGGTGAGACCCCAGGCCGACTGGACGAGAACCCGGTGCAGCACGGTGACGTCGAGATCGAGCAGCGAAGTTGGCTCACCCGGGCGCCGGGCGGCCGTCAGCGCGGCCGGATCCGGATGGCTGAGCGTGACTGCGCGAGCGCCATCGGTGACGACGGCGCCGAAACCGGTGTCGGCACCCTGCTCCAGCCACCCGAGCGCGCCGTCGAGTGAGTCAGCCGCCTGCACCCTGAACGTCGCGCGCGCAGCGTCGATGGCGGTCGGCAAGCCCAACCCGGGCACGACGCGGTGGATCGAGTGGACCTGTGGTCCGTAAGCCGAGCCGTCGACGAGCAGGGCCAACCCGCGGTCCCACGGCCCTGGTCCGTTGCTGCCACCGCGCTGATGCGCGAGCTGGCGGTAGGTCGCGTAGCGATGGTGACCATCGGCGATCATGGCCGTGCGGTCGTTCAGGTCTGCGGCGACGTCGGCCAACGTGGCCGGGTCGGTGATCGCCCACAGCCGGTGCCTGATGCCGTCCGGCGTGGTGGCGTCGGCCAGGAGGGGCAGTGCTTCCACCGACGCGACGGCGCGCGATGCGGCTCCGCCGCCGTCGTACACGAGATAGATGGGCTCGAGATTGGCGTCGGTGGCGTCCATGAGGGCCAACCGATCAGCAACCGGGCCGGCCATCGTGTTCTCGTGCGGCAAGATCACGCCGTCGTCCGGGTCGCGCAGCTCCACCGCTCCGAGCAGTCCCCGGGTGACCCTGCCGCGGTCGGCCGAGACACCGGAGGCCGGGGCGGGGTCGGTGGGGTCGGCGGGGTCGGCGGGATCAGGGGCGGCCTCAGCGGACGATGCGGCCTCAGCGGCGCATGGTTCGTCCGCCGCCCG
>JALZBL010000295.1 GCA_030947395.1 Actinomycetota bacterium
CGAGAGCGTCACCGGCGACCCGCAGGCTGGTGCTGGCCACGATCCCGCCAAGGGCGATGATCGCGACCTCGGTGGTGCCGCCGCCGATGTCGACGATCATCGAACCGGAGGGCTGGCTCACCGGCAATCCGGCACCGATCGCAGCGGCCATCGGCTCGGAGATGATGTGCACCCGACGGGCACCGGCCGCGTAGGCCGACTCGCTGACCGCGCGCTGCTCGACGCCGGTGATACCCGACGGAACGCACACCACCACGCGCGGTCCGGTGAACAGCCGGCGTCGCACCACCTTGCGTACGAAGTAGCGCAGCATCTCGGCCGTGATGTCGTAATCGGCGATGACGCCGTGCTGCAGCGGGCGCACCGCGCGGATATGCCCCGGCGTGCGCCCGATCATCTGACGCGCTTCGGTCCCCACCGCGACGACGGCGTTGGAGGTGGTGTCCACCGCGACCACCGACGGCTCGTTGAGCAGGATGCCGCGGCCGCGGGCATAGACCAGCGTGTTCGCCGTCCCGAGATCTACGGCCAGATCGCCACCGAGGAGGTCGCCGCCGACCAGCGAGAACGAGGCGATGGCCACGACCGGCATCCTTTGCAGAAGGCGACGACGCCCACCGGTCGGGTCCGACCGGGGGCTCGTCAGTGATCGTATGGTCGGCCGGGGGTGGTTCCTGGTTGCGACTCACCTACGGCACCGGGCGCGAGCGGAGCCCGGCCTCGACGGCCGTCTCCTCCGACTGCGCCCTCATCGCGGTCGGGCCGCAGCAGTGCCGCGGTGGTCAGAGGTGCGGAAACCACAGTCCGATCTCGCGCCGCGCCGCCGGGGGCGAGTCCGATCCGTGGACCAGGTTCTGCTGCACCGACCGGCCCCAGTCCCGACCGAAGTCACCGCGAATGGTCCCCGGCAGCGCCGCGGTCGGATCGGTCGCTCCGGCCAGGGCCCGGAAACCCTCGATGACACGCTGGCCCTCAGCCACGACGGCCAGCACCGGCCCGGAGGACATGAACTCCACCAGCGGTGCGTAGAACGGCTTGGCCACATGCTCGGCGTAGTGCTGGGCCAGCAGCTCGACCGCCGGCACCCGCAAGTCGGCGGCGACCAGGTGGTAGCCCTTCGCCTCGACGCGCACCAGGATCTGCCCGGTCAGGCCCCGTCGCACCCCGTCGGGCTTAACCAGGATCAGGGTGCGTTCGACGGCGTCGGGCGCGTCGGTTGCGGCAGCAGTCACGGTCGGGGAGCTTAACCGCCGCCGCGCCTCACGCCGGACGCACGACCCCATAGGAATCGATCGATCCGAGCAGGGAGACGAGTTGGGCGATCAAGGCATCGGTGCGCTGGACGGTGTAGCTGCCGTTGGATGCGCCGAGGCGGCCACAGAGGCTCAACCGAATGTGCACAGCTACCGCCGGGCCGTCCGGGTAGCGGAACTGCATCCGGTAGGAGAAGCGGTTCTCATTGTCGGTGCCAGGTCGTGACCCTGCCCCGTTGAGGCACAACGACGGCAGGTAGCTCTTCGGATCGGTCACCGACAAACCCCTCGGCTGGGCGTTCAGCGCGCGCGCGACCGCCGCGGCCCGGCTCCCGCCGAACGAGGCGCTCCCTTCCACCAAGCCGTGGCTGTAGCGGCAGGCGACCAGAGCCGCTGGCGTGCCGGGCACGAGCGTCTGGTTCGCGCCGGTGCGCACGGGCGTTCGGCCGGTGGGCAACTCCAGATACCCGTCGATGCGGGCAGGGCACCCGTTGACGTCGACGGTGTCGATTCGCAAGGTGCCAACGAGGCGGTCCACCGCCGATCGCGTCGGCCCGCTGATCACCACCGACACCCGTAACGACTCGACGAAGATGGTGGTCGAGTAGACGCCGTTCTCGAACCGGTCCGACCGCCGCGCCTGGCCGCCGCCGCTGAGCGTGAACCGACCGGCTGAGGCGTCGCTTCGCAGGCTGTCGTGGAACTCGACGGTGGTGATGCCGCGAGGGCGCGGGACCAGGCACAGGGTGACCCCACCCAGCGGCAGCAGCACAGTGTCGGTGGTTGGCGTGCCGCACCGCTGCGCATTGGTCGGCCAGGCCGCGGGCACGTCGACGGTGAGACCGTGCACCGTCACCGGGCGGAAGCCGGGCTGGGCAGTCGGGCCGATCGACGGCGACGAGGCAGCCGCGGAGGAGGGTCCCGCGTCGCGGCGCTGGATCACCACCGCGACCCCGGCCAGACCGGCAACCACTATTGCCGCTGCCACCATCGCGATCAGACGGGTGCGCGAGTCACGACGACCCGGCCCGGTGGGAACGGTCACGTCGGGGGCGTGCGCGCGGGCGGTCGACGCCCAGTCACCGAGTGCGCGATCGAGATCGTCGTCCGTCATGGCTTCTCCAAAGTCGTCCGCAAGGCGGCGCGGGCGTCGAACAGATGCGACTTCACCGAACCGATGCTGATGCCGAGCACCGCCGCCACCTCGACCAGCGGAAGATCGGCCAGGTAGTGCAGGGTCACGACCTCGCGCTGGCGGCGGGGCAACGCCTGCACCGCCTGCTCGACGTCCAGCCGAGCGTCCGGACCGCTGAGGAGGAGCGGCCGATCACGATCGAGGCGAGGCGACCAGGGCCGACGTAGGCGATGACGGCGCGCCTGATTCATCAGGATCGTCACCAACCAGCCCCGAACCGAGCCGCGTTCGGCTCGAAACGTGGACCGTCGCCGCCACGCTCGCGTCAGCGCCTCCTGGACCACGTCGTCGGCGTCGGCCGCGCCCACCTCACGCACCGCAACCGCCGCCAGGACGGCCAGGTGCGGACCGACCCACGCGGCGAAATCTTCGCCGAGAGCGCCGGCGCCGGTTGGCCTGGCCGCGATGAGGCCCTCCGATCGGTGGGACTGCAGCACACAACGGATACGCCATGGTCGGGCCCTCAGGTTGGGTCGAAGTCGGCACCACTTTCTAGGACCTCAGCTTTTTAGGAGCTGAGCCTTCTAGGAGTTGAGCATCCGCCAGCCGCCGGGCGTGCCCACCAGGTCGCGTCGCATCGTCAAGACCCAGGCCCAGAGCGCGATGAACACCGCGGCCACCGCGAACATGACCGGCTCGAGCGCGCCGGTCGCGAGCACG
>JALZBL010000296.1 GCA_030947395.1 Actinomycetota bacterium
ACTACACGGCCGACCACTACCAGTCGATCGTCCTGGTGGACGTCAGCCGATGAGTGAGACGTCTTCCAACCGGCCCGGCATCCTCCGCTCGGCCGGGTCCCTTGCCGCTTTGCTGCGGGCCCGTGAGGACCTGCGGGTCGTCGCCCCGGCCACCAGCAAGCAGGCGCTGATCGAGGCCATCTATCGAGCCGTCGACGCCCCGCCGTACGCCGCCGCGAACTACGACGCGCTGGCCGACGTGCTCGGCGATCTCGAGTGGCTCGCGCCCGGGCCGGTTCGCCTGGCCTGGGCGCCGAGCGCGCGATTGCCGGCCGCCGTTCACCTCCAGGTGCTCGAGATCATGACCGACGCCACCCGGGAGTCGGAGGGCCGAGCCCGGCCACTGCAGGTGTATCTGCTCGACACCATCGACTAGACGACTGAAAGTGGCCCGAATCCACCGGCCACGCGTGGACAATGGCGGCGTGCCACCGCCCGCTCTGCCCGCCGGTCTTGCGGCCCCACCCGACGGGCGGCTGCCGGCGTCCGCCCTGGAGGCGGCACCGACCACGCCGTTCGGTGTCTACGTCCACATCCCGTTCTGCACCACCCGCTGTGGTTACTGCGACTTCAACACCTACACCGCCGAGGAACTGGGCGCCGGAGTCAGCCGGGCGACCTGGGCCGACACGCTGCTGGCCGAAGTCCGCCTGGCCCGCGACGTGCTGGGCCACCGGGCGCCGCCGGTGTCGACGATCTTCTTCGGTGGAGGCACACCGACGTTGCTGCCGGCCGAGCACCTGGGCCTGGTGGTCAGCGAGATCGCTGAGACGTTCGGGCTGGCCGCCGACGTCGAAATCTCCACCGAGGCCAACCCGGAGACGGTCACTCGGCCCTACTTCGAGAATCTGCTGGCTCGTGGCTTCACTCGGGTCTCGATCGGCATGCAGTCAGCGGTGCCGAAGGTGCTCGAGGTGCTCGACCGGCGGCACCGCCCCGGCCGGCCTGAGCAGGCCGTGGCCGAGGCCCGCGTGGCCGGCTTCGAGCACGTCAACCTGGACCTCATCTACGGCGCCCCCTACGAGACGGAGGCGGACTGGCAGACGTCGCTGGACGCGGCGGCCGGGTCGGGAGCCGACCACATCAGCGCCTACGCGTTGGTGGTCGAGGAGGGCACCGCGCTGGCCCGGCAGGTCGCGCACGGGGTGGTCCCCGCGCCCGACGACGACGTGCTGGCCGACCGCTACGTACAGGCCGACGAGACCCTGGGCACGGCCGGATTCCAGTGGTACGAGGTCTCCAACTGGGCGCGAACGGCGCGCGCGCGGTGCCGACACAACGAGTTGTACTGGCAGGGCGGCAACTGGTGGGGCATCGGTCCCGGTGCCCACAGCCACGTCGGCGGAGTGCGGTGGTGGAACGTCAAGCACCCGGCCCGTTACAGCACGGTGCTCGCCTCGGGTCGCAGTCCCGCCGCCGGGCGCGAGGTGCTCGATGCCGGCGCGCTGCGCACCGAAGCGCTGATGCTCGGTATCCGCCGCCGAGACGGGCTGGCCGTCGACGAGCTGCCCCCGGACGCCGCGGTCAGGATCTCCCAGCAGGTGAAGTGGGGCCTGCTCGACGGGCCGGCCTGGCATTCGGGGCGGGCGGTGCTCACCCAGCGCGGACGGCTGCTCGCCGACGCGGTCGTGCGCGACCTGATGGGTTGACGCGACCGCGCGCTGGCGGGCCTACTTCCGCCCGGCCGGGCGCAGTTCGTCGAGGTCGAGCACCCGCACGTGCAGTGTGTTGCGCTGCTGAAGCGCGGCCCGCAAGGCTCGGTGCACGCCGTCTTCCAGGTAAATGTCGCCGTGCCACTGCACCGCGTGCGGGAACAGGTCGCCGAAGAAGGTGGACTCGTCAGCGAGCAGGGTGTCCAGTGCCAGTTCGCGCTTGGTGGTGACCAGCTCGTCGAGGCGCACCGGGCGTGGTGCCACCGCTCCCCAGTCGCGCGCGGACAGCCCGTGATCGGGGTAGGGGCGGCCGTCGCGCACGGCCTTGAAGATCACAACGGGCTCCCGCCGGCCGGGTCGGTCGAATCGCCATCGATGGTAGAGCAATCGCCTGGGGCGCCCTCCCGATTAAACTCATGGCCGGGGCCGCAGACGGGCGGCCCCGCAAGGAGGGCGATGAACGTCGAGGAGCGCAAGCTGGCCGTGTTGCGCGCCATTATCGAGGACTTCATCGCCACGCGGGAGCCCGTCGGGAGCAAGAACCTGGTCGAGCGTCACCAGCTGGGTGTCTCCTCGGCGACCATCCGCAACGACATGGCCGCGCTGGAGGAGGACGGGCTGATCGCCCAGCCGCACACGTCGGCGGGGCGCGTTCCCACCGACGCGGGGTACCGGCTGTTCGTGGACCGGTTGACCCAGATCAAGCCACTCACCGCCGCCGAACGGCGGGCGATCGAGTCGTTCATGACCGACGCAGTGGACCTCGACGACGTGTTGCACCGCGCGGTGCGCACGCTGGCCCAGCTGACCCGCAACGTCGCCATCGTCCAGTACCCCTCGCTCTCGCGCAGCCGGGTGCGGCATCTGGAGCTGGTGTCGCTGTCGTCGTCGCGGCTCATGCTCGTGCTGATCACCGACACCGGCCGGGTGGACCAGCGCCTGGTCGAACTGCCGGCCGCGGTCAGCGAGGAGCAGGTCTTCGAACTGCGCAGCACGCTCAACCAACGGCTGCGCGACCGGCCACTGGCCGAGGCGCCGGGCATCGTGGCCGAGCTGCCGGTGACGGCGCCGGCCCAGGTCCGCGGTCTGGTGACCACGCTGACCACCGTGCTGCTGGAGACGCTGGTCGAGCAACACAGCGAGCGGATGCTGCTGGGCGGCACCGCCCACCTGACCGAGAACTCCTTCGACTTCCCGGCCATCCGACCCGTCCTCGAGGCTCTCGAGGAGCAGGTGGTGATGCTGCGCCTGCTCGACCAGTCCGCGACATCGCAGCAGATCCTGGTCCGCATCGGCAACGAGACGGGGCACGAAGCACTCGTCGGAACCTCGCTGGTCTCGGCCGGCTACGGCCCGAGTGACTCCGCGGTGGGCGGGGTCGGCGTGCTCGGCCCACGCCGCATGGACTACGCC
>JALZBL010000297.1 GCA_030947395.1 Actinomycetota bacterium
GGCCACACCGCGGCCGACCTGGCCGGTGCGGACGTGCGCGCCCTGCTCACCTGACCGGCGGCCGGTTCCCGGGGCCGGCTCGACTCAATTGCCGACCGCGCGGCCGATCAGCGAGGTGACGAGGGCCGCGGCCGCGCCCAGCAGGACCTGCCGCGCGCCGGCGTACCACCACGGCCGGGCGGTGAATCGCGAGGTCACCGCTCCGGTGACGAACAACGCGCCCAGGGCAAGTGCGGCCGAGGTCCAGATCGACGTGACCCCCGCCAGGTAGGGCAGCAGCGGGATGAAGGCGCCGACGGCGAAGAAGAGCAACGAGCTGGTCGCGGCCGTCCATGGGCTAGGCAGCGAGGACGGGTCGACTCCCAACTCCTCCCGGGCGTGGACGCTGAGCGCCAGCTCCGGATCGCGCGAGATCTGCTCAGCCACCGCACCGGCGATCGCGGCGTCGACGCCACGTTCGGTGAACAGCTGCGCCAGCTCGTCGGCTTCGGCCTGCGGGTTGATCCTTAGCTCGCGCCGCTCGACCTCGATCTCGGCGGCCATGGACTCGTTCTGGCTGCGCACCGAGATGTACTCCCCCGTCGCCATGGAGAAGGCGCCGCCGACCAGCCCGGCCAGACCGGCGAGGGTCACCGTGTGCGCCGCGACGTGCGAGCCGGCGACACCGGCGATCAATGCGAAGTTCGAGACCAGCCCATCGGTGACGCCGAAGACCGCCGGGCGTAACCACCCGCCGGAGACGTCGCGATGCTGATGGTGGACCTCGGCGGTGGTCACCCGAGCCCCCTCATGATCCTCGGTTGACGCGCTCGCCCGCGTTCGAGTGGGCGGCGCCTGGTTCGGCCGCGGCTGGTTCGGGCGGGCCTGGTTCGGCCGCATCTGGCTCGGAGACGGCTGGTTCGGCCGCGCCTGGTTCGGCCGCGGGCAGGCCCGGAGAGCCGTCCCGTCCGTCGCGGAAGATGGACTCCTCCCGAGGACCGCGATGGGTGAGGAACCAGATCAGCCCACCGACGAACACCAGCAGCGACGTCCACGTATTCACTCGCAGCCCTAGGATGTGGTTGGCCGGGTCGCTGCGCAGCGCCTCGACCCAGAACCGGCCGACGGCGTACCCCATCGCGTAGAGGGCGAAGACCCGCCCGTGGCCCAGCGCCCAGCGCCGCCCGGCCCACACCAGCCCGCCGGCCAGGGCAAGGTCCCACAGCGACTCGTAGAGGAACGTCGGCTGGAAGTAGCCGAGCACCTCACCCTCGCGGCCGGCGCAGGGGCCCGTGCTGCCGGCGGAGATGTCGACGCAGTGGATCTGCAGCTTCCACGGCAGGTCGGTGGAGCGCCCGTACAGCTCGTTGTTGAACCAGTTGCCCCAGCGGCCGATGGCCTGGGCCAGCGCGACGCCGGGCACCGCCGCGTCACCGAATGAGTCGAGCCGGATGCCGCGCCGCCGGCAGCCGATCCACGCCCCTAGGGTCCCGAGGGCGATGGCGCCGGGGATCCCCAGCCCGCCGTCCCAGATTCGTAGTGCGTTGACCGGGTCGGCCCCCTTGGTGAAGTACAGCTCGGGATCGGTGATGACGTGATAGATCCGCCCGCCCACGATCCCGAACGGGACGGCCCACTTGGCCACGTCCCAAACGTCGTCCGCGCCGGCGCCGCGCGCCCGCAACCGGCGGTCGGCAATCCACACCGCGACGAGGATGCCGGCGATGATGCACAGGGCGTAGGCCCGGATCGGCAGCGGGCCGAGATGCCAGACGCTGCGCGACGGGGAGGGGATAGCGGCGAGGATTTGCACCTGCCGAGGCTACGTCAGCCGGCCCCACCGGTCCGGGTGCCGTCGACGCGGCGTTACGGTTCCGCTATGACCGCCAGCCGTAGCCGCGCCCTCGTGGTCACCCGTCCGGGCGACTCGTCCGTGCTGCAGGTTCAGCCGCACGAGGTCGCTGACCCCGGCGCCGGGCAGCTGCTGGTCGAGGTGATCGCGTCAGGGGTCAACTTCATCGAGGTCTACCAGCGTCAGGGCGTTTACCCCACGCCGACGCCGTTCGTGCTCGGCACCGAGGGCAGCGGCCGGGTGGCCGGGGTGGGCGCCGCGGTGGAGGGCTTTGCCGTCGGCGATCTCGTCGCCTGGGCCAACGCGCCGGCCAGCCACGCCGATCAGGCCCTGGTCCCGGCGGCGGTCGCCGTGCCGGTCCCCGAGGGAGTCACCGCGGAGCAGGCCGCGGCGGTGCTGCTGCAGGGCATGACGGCGCACTACCTCGTCAACTCCACGTACTCGGTGCAGCCCGGCGACGCGGTGCTGGTGCACGCCGCGGCGGGCGGGGTCGGTCAGCTGCTGATCCAACTGGCCAAGGCGAGGGGCGCCTACGTCGTCGGCACGGTGTCCACCTCGGCCAAGGAAGCCGTCGCCCGGGCCGCCGGCGCCGACGACATCGTGCGCTACGACGGCATCGAGGACGCCGCCGAACTCGCCACCGCGCTGCTCTCGGCCAACCACGACCGTGGCTTCAGCGTCGGCTACGACGGGGTCGGCCGCTCGACGTGGGACGCGACGCTGGCCGCCCTCCAACCACGGGGCATGGGCGTCCTGTTCGGTGCGGCCAGCGGTCAGGTGCCGCCGTTCGACCTGCAGCGGCTGAACCGCCTCGGCGGGCTCTTCGTGACCCGGCCCGCGCTCGGGCACTACACGGCCACCCGGGAGGAACTGCTCTGGCGCGCCGGTGACGTGCTGGCCGCGGTGGCCGACGGCGGGCTGCGGGTCGACATCGGTGCCCGGGTCGCGCTGGAGCAGGCGGCTCGGGCCTACGACGACCTGGAGGGCCGGCGCACTACCGGCAAGCAGGTGCTCATCCGGTGAGGCCGACCGGTTCGGTACGGGCGAGCGGCACGGTGCTACCGGCCGGGACGGTGCGACCGGCCAGGACCGTGCGACCGGCCAGGACGGTGGGTCGACGATGAAGGGCTCGCCGCGCCCGGAGTGGGCGAACCGGGGTACCGAGCCGGACCCGCGGGCGTCGCTGGCCAACGAGCGCACCTACCTGGCCTGGCTGCGCACCGGTCTGGGCACCATCGCAGCCGCGGCCGCGGTAATCCACT
>JALZBL010000298.1 GCA_030947395.1 Actinomycetota bacterium
GGAATGGGTCAGCAGCTCGCGCAGCGTCACCGCCGCCACCTCGGTGTCGGCCAGCGACCGCACCCGGTCGCCGAGCCGGTCGTCGAGGCGCAGCCGTCCCTGCTCGACCAGCACCATGACCGCAGTGGCGGTGAACATCTTCGAGTGCGAGGCCACGCGAAAGCAGTGGTCGGTGCGCAACTGCTCCCCGGCGGCCACGTCGGCCAGCCCACTGGCCAGCTCGAGCATCACCTCGTCGCCGAACCGCAGCGCGGCCTGCAGTCCGGGCACCCGTAGGTACCGCTGCCGAAACGGCAACCACGTACCGAGGTAGGTCGCGGCCGATCGCACCCCAGCCTCGGTCAGCTCACCCATACGGTCTCCTCAGCCGGTTGGCGCGGACGATGACTCGTGCGAGCACAGCATCCCACCGGCCCAGCCAGCCTGATCTGCTACCGTGCTATTGGGAATCATTCTCAGACCCAGTACCGTTAGCAAGCCGCGGTCGACCATCGACCACGTTGCCGCCCGACGCACGGAGGAACCATGACCGGACCACGCCTGCGGCGCCTCCTCACGGTGGGCCTGGCCCTCGCCCTGGGGGGATTGACCGCCTGCTCTTCCGGTACGACCGCGCCGTCCGGCTCGGCCAGCTCGGCCACGTCCTCGGGCGGCGACCCGATCTCGATCGTCGCCTCCACCAACGTGTACGGCAACATCGCCGCGACGATCGGCGGGGACCGCGTGAAGGTCAGTTCGATCATCTCCAGTCCGGACCAGGACCCGCACTCGTTCGAGGCCAACGCGGGCAACCAGCTGGAGCTGTCCAAGGCGCGCGTCGTCATCGCCAACGGCGGCGGCTACGACGACTTCCTCGCCACCCTGCTCAAGACAGCCAGGAACCGCTCCGCGACGTTGATCGACGTGGTGAAGTTGTCGGGCAAGCGAGCGCCGGCCACCGGTGGGTTCAACGAGCACGTCTGGTACGACTTCCCCACCATCGCGAGGTTGGCCGCCGCGCTACGCACCACCCTCACCCAGGCCGATCCGGGCGGCGCCAGGACCTTCTCGGCCAACGCGGCCACCTTCGCCGCCGGACTGCAGGCCCTGCAACGCCGCGAGGCGTTGCTCAAGTCGGTGGCTGGCGGGAGAGGTGTCGTCGTCACCGAGCCGGTACCGCTGTACCTGACCGAGGCCTGCGGTCTGGTCAACAAGACGCCGGCCCAGTTCAGCCGGGCGATCGAGGAGGGCACCGACGTCCCGCCCCTGGTCCTGGCGCAGACCCTGAAGCTGTTCACCGCCAAGCAGGTGGCCCTGCTGGCCTACAACGAGCAGACCGGCGGCCCGCAAAGTGAGAAGGTGCGCGCTGCGGCGAAGGCGGCCGGCGTGCCGGTGGTCGGCGTGACGGAAACCCTGCCCGGCGGCAAGGACTATCTGTCCTGGATGGCGGCTAACCTCGACGCGGTGAAGGCGGCCGTCTCGTCATGACCGACCCGGTGCTGTGCCTGCGCGAGGCCGGCCTGGCGTTCGGGGCGCGCACCTTGTGGTGGGGCCTGGACCTCGACGTGCGTCCGGGTGAGTTCATCGCCGTCCTGGGCGCTAACGGCTCCGGCAAAACCACCCTGATCCGGACGATCCTCGGCCTGCAGCCGCTCACGACCGGCTCCTTGACCGTCGGCGGCCGCGCGCCCGAACGGGGCAGCGACTTCATCGGTTACATCCCGCAGGAACGCAGCCTCGCGCCGCCCACGCCGATCCGGTCGCGCGACCTCGTGGCGATGGGGCTGGACGGGCAACGGTTCGGTCCGGCGTGGCCCAACCGACGCCGCCGGCAGCGGGTAGAGGCGATCCTGGCCGCGGTCGGCGCGTCCGACCTGGCCGACGTGCCCGTGCACCTGCTCTCCGGCGGTGAGCAGCAGCGGGTACGCATCGCCCAGTCGCTGGCCACCGATCCGGCGATCCTGCTCTGCGACGAGCCGCTGCTGTCGTTGGATCTGAACCACCAGCAGGCCGCGGTCGCGCTCATCGACCGGCGGCGTCGCACCCGGGGCACGGCGGTTCTGTTCGTCACCCACGAGATCAATCCGGTGCTGCCCTATGTCGATCGGGTCCTCTACCTCGCCGACGGCCGATTCCGGATGGGCACCGTGGACGAGGTGATGACGTCGGCGAGCCTGTCCAACCTCTACGGCTGCGATGTCGAGGTGATTCGCTCGGGTACGCGCATCATCGTCGCCGGGTTGCCCGAATCCGTCGCCTCGCCCGAGCGCGACGCGGTGCCGCGGTGATGCTTGCGCTCGCGACCACCGCGGCCGACCCCAGTGCCTGGCAGCGCGTCTTCAACTTCGACCACTACGGCGAACTGTTCGCGCTGGTGCACAACTCGGTGATCGCCGGGGCGGTGCTGGGCATCGTCGGCGGCCTGATCAGTGTGCTGGTGATGATGCGGGACCTGCCGTTCGCGGTGCACGGCATCAGCGAGCTGTCGTTCGCCGGCGCCTCGGCGGCGCTGTTGGCGGGTGGAAGCGTGGTGATCGGGTCGCTGACCGGCTCCATTCTGGCCGCCCTCCTGATCGGGAGCCTCGGCATCAAGGCGCGCGACCGCAACTCGATCATCGGAGTGCTGATGCCGTTCGGCCTCGGCCTCGGCGTGCTGTTCCTGTCGCTCTACCGGGGCCGCGCGGCCAACAAGTTCGGCCTGCTGACCGGCCAGATTGTCGCCATCGACACCCCCGCCCTGTCCTGGCTCATCGCCATCTCGATCGTCGTCGTCGCCGCGCTCGCCTTCATCTGGCGACCGCTGGTGTTCGCCAGCATGGACACCGATGTCGCCGCAGCACGGGGGGTGCCGGTGCGCGTGCTCTCACCGGTCTTCATGCTGTTGCTCGGCCTGACCGTGGCCATGTCGGTCCAGATCGTCGGCGCATTGCTGGTGTTGAGCATCCTGGTCACGCCGGCCGCCGCCGCTATGCGGGTGACTGCCTCGCCCGCGGTGACCGTCGCGCTGAGCGTCACCTTCGCCACCGCGTCCTCCGTCGGCGGGATCCTGCTGGCTCTGGGCAGCAGCATCCCGATCAGCCCGTACGTGACAACCATCTCGTTCCTGATCTACGT
>JALZBL010000299.1 GCA_030947395.1 Actinomycetota bacterium
GCCCTCGACGATGTCGCCGTCGTTGAAGTACTTGATCGTTGAGTCGATGGCGGCGAGGAAGTCCTCGGCCGAGCCGATGTCGTTCACGGCGACGACGGGGGTGCCGGGAGGGCCGGCGGCGGGTGCCGGGGGTCGTGCGGTGCTCGCTGGGGCGCTGGTACTGCTGGTGGGTGCTTCGACAGTGGACGTCATGTGGTGGGTGGGTTCCTTCGGCGGACAGATCTCGTGGTGGTGGCGGCCGAGCCCTGATCGCGGAGGATGACGGGACGAAACCACGAGGTCACCGCAGCGGCGGAACAGGCCCTACGGTGGAACGCAGAAGTTCTAGTCAGTTACCCAGCGAGCGGCCTACTCCCTGTCGAGGACGCAGGCGCGGCACACGCGCGGTCTAGTGTACGGACGCCGTTGATCGCCGGTCAATCGCACTGCCCGCGGACCCGGGCGTCATTGGGCCCCGATGGCCGGCAGAGGTCCGGGAAACAGGGATCTGGGTCGCACGCTGCCTGAGGTCGCGCCCTGAGCGCCCCGCCGCTCGGCCGTCTTCATCGTCCCCAGCAGATCAGGGATGTGGTGGCCGTACTCGTGGGCGACGACGTAGGCGTATCGGCACCGGTCGATGTGACGGTATCCCGGACGGGGGCGTTCGTAGGCTGGCCACATGTCCGACCCCGCAGCGGTGGCCCGGCGAGAGATCGGCGCCCGGGAGAGTGCCGCGGCCAATCGCGTCTGGTGGGACGCCGACGCCGACTCCTATCAGTCCGAACACGGTGACTTCCTCGGCGACGCGGACTTCGTCTGGTGCCCGGAGGGATTGCGGGAGGCCGACGCGGCCCTACTCGGCCCGCTCGAGGCCCTGGTCGGCGCCCACCTGCTCGAGGTGGGCTGCGGCGCCGCGATGTGCTCGCGGTGGCTGGCCGCCCGCGGCGCTCGACCGGTCGGGCTGGACGTCTCGGCCGGCATGCTGCGTCACGCCCGGCAGGCCGCCGTGCGCACGGGGGTGGCGGTGCCGCTCGTGCAGGCCGACGCCCAGCTGCTGCCGTTCCTCGACGCGACGTTCGACCACGCCTTCACCGCCTTCGGCGCGGTGCCGTTCGTCGCCGACTCCGCCGGCCTCATGCGCGAGGTGGCTCGGGTGCTGCGTCCCGGCGGCCGCTGGGTGTTCAGCACGACCCATCCGATGCGCTGGGCATTCCCCGACGATCCCGGACCGGGCGGCCTGATCGCCTCGATGTCCTACTTCGACCGCACGCCCTACGTCGAGAGCACCGGACCGGACGACGAGGCCAGCTACGTCGAACACCACCGAACTCTGGGTGACCGGGTCCGCGAGCTGCGGGGCGCCGGCTTCGTACTGGACGATCTGATCGAGCCGGAGTGGCCCGCCGGGCTGACCCGCGAGTGGGGCCAGTGGTCACCGCTTCGAGGGGCTCACTTCCCCGGCACCGCAATCTACGGTTGCCACCTCGCCGGCGGCGCTGGGAGCGACTTCGGTGCGTGATCCGCGTGCGGACGGTGCTCCACCGAGCCCACCCGTCGAACCCTCGACCCGCGCCACGACCGTGCTCATTGCCGCGGCCAGCACCGCGGCCAATCTGCTCGGGTACGCCTTCAACGCGATCATGTCCCGCGCGCTTGGCGTGGCGGGCTACGGCGAGCTCGCATCGCTGCTAGCCGTGGTGGTTGTGGCCACGGTCGCCGGGACCGCACTGCAGGCCGTGATCGCCCGCCGGTTGAGCAGCGGCGGCGGCGCCACCGGCCTGGTGCGCTCCATCCTGGTCGTCGCAACGGCCGTCGCCGTGGCCGTGGCTGCGCTCGCGCCGGTCCTGCGGGCGTTCCTCGACGTCGGGACCTACCCGCCGGTGCTATGGATGGCCGTGTCGTTGCTGCCGACGACCATCGCCTTCGGCTGGCAGGGGCTGCTCCAAGGCAACGGGCGCTTCGGGGCGCTTGGCGCACTGCTCATCGCCGTGCAGGCGGCGCGCGTGGTCGGTGCCGGCGTCGCCGGGTTAACTCGGACGGGAACCAGCGTGGCTTTCGCGGTGACCACGGCCGGGACGCTCGCCGTGGTGGTCGCGGTAGCCGGTTCCGTCGCCCGACCCGGGTCGGACCGTCGGGCCGCGGCGCACGTCTCGGGGACAATCCTGCTCCGCGACGTGGTGCGGGATATCGCCCCCATCCTGGGGGTGTTGGTATTGAGCAATCTCGATCTGTTGCTGGCGCGTCACTATCTCGGCGCCCACGACTCGGGGCTGTACGCGGCCGGCAACCTGGTCACGCGCGCGGCGTTCTGGGGACCGGCGTTCGTGGTGCTGGTGACTTACCCGCGCCTGGCGGTGCCGGCGCAGCGCGCGGCCGCTCTGCGTCACGGCACGCAATGGCTGGTGATCATTGCTCTGCTGGGCCTGATCGCGAGTGTCGCGGCCTCCGGCGCAGTTCCGCTGCTGCTCGGGGCCGACTACCGCGGTGTCTCCGACCTCGCCTGGATCTTCACGGCTGAGGGGCTGGCGCTCGTCGGGACGCAATTCGCCGTCTTTGCCGGGCTGGCGCTTCAGGATCGCCGCCTCGGTCGGGTGGTGTGGCTCGCGGTAGCGCTGGAGTGTCTCGTCGTTGGCTTCTTGGCCCACGGTTCGCTGGCCCAGATCGTGATCGTCGCGGCCGGGTGCGCCGTCGGATTGCTGATCGTCGCCGCGGGTGTGGAGCTGCGCCGGCCGCCAGTCGTCGACTCGGGTTCGGCTGGTCTTCGCCACCCACTGGCCGGTGGCGCACCCGCGGCCTGACCGCTTCGCCGTAGCGGGTCTCGCCGCGGCCCCGTCTAGTTGGCATGATGAGCCCATGCCACTCGTGCGCCGCATCGCCCGCCCCCTGCTCGCGTCGATCTTCATCTACGGAGGGGTCGAGGCGTTCCGCAATCCCGCCACCAAGGTGGAGGCCGCCGACAAGGTGGTGAAGCGCCTTCCGCCTCAGCTGCCGGTCGTCGGCACCACCGAGGACCTGGTCAAGGCCGACGCCGCGGCCAAGGTGCTCGCCGGCGGCCTGCTGGCCCTGGGCCGCTTGCCCCGCCTCTCGGCCCTCGGTCTGATTGCCACCATGGTG
>JALZBL010000300.1 GCA_030947395.1 Actinomycetota bacterium
GACCAGCTCGGCCAGGGCAAGGAGAACGTGCGCAGCTTCCTGCGCGACAACCCCGACCTGGCCGACGAGATCGAGAAGAAGATCAAGGAGAAGCTCGGCGTCGGCGCCAAGCTGGACGCCGAGGCGTCGATTGAGGTCTTGCCGGCGCCGGTGGACTTCTGAGCGTGGCCGGGCGGCCCGGCGAGCAGCGCGGAACCGAGCCGATCCCGGGTCACGCGGAGGACTTCGTCGGCGATCCGGAGGCGGTAGCGCGCACGCTATGCCTGCGCCAGCTCGACGCACGGGCCCGTACCCGTAGCGAGCTGGAGCAGTACCTGGCCCGCAAGGGCGTGCCCTCCGAACCGGCCCAGCGGGTACTTGACCGGTTCGCCGAGATCGGTCTGATCGACGACCGCGCGCTGGCCGAGGCCTACGTCGAGACCGGCCACTCCCACCACGGCCTCGCCCGCCGCGGCCTGGCGGTCAAGCTCCGGCGCCGGGGCGTCGCCGATACGGTCGTCGCCGATGCGGTCGGTGCGATCGACGGTGAACGCGAGGAGGTCGCCGCCCGGGCACTGGTCGCTCGCCGGCTGCGGTCCCTGTCAGGAATAGGGCGTGCGGCCCAGACCCGTCGCCTGGTCGGCCTGCTGGCCCGTAAGGGCTACCCGTCCGGTCTGGCCTACCGCGTGGTGCGCGACCTGCTGGAACCGGACGGCGAGGGCGACGCAGTTGGTGGGGACGCCGACTTCAGCGGCAGCGACGAGGATTGAACCCGCGCCCACCTCGTCGTGCTCGCACCGCTTCCGCTGAGTCCATCACTTCCGGTGGGCCCACCGCTTCCGCTGAGCCCCCCGCTTCCGGTGCGCCGGACGTGCGCGGGACCCCGTGGAGGTTCGGCCGAGACCCGTCTCTGGATCAGCACAGATCACCCGGACGGGGGCGCTGCTCCCGGCTTGACCTGCTCGGGGGCGCTACCTAACCTCGAGTTACACCAGGAGGATTCCGCCCGGGCCCGTGGGTCCGGGATATAGAGCACGACGGCACGACCACTGCCCGCCGCAAACGCCGGGCATCGGAGACCAACAGAGAGGCAGCGTGTAGCTCGGGCTCCCGCCGAAGCGGTCGGGCCCGCCCCTGGGACCTCCTGGTCCGCGCCGCACGCTGCGGTGCGTGGAGCGCAGGAGGTGGCCGGCGTGGAGTGGATCCTGACCACTGCGGTGGTAGCGGCGTTCGTACTCGGCCTGCTCTTCCTCAGCGCCTACCGAAGCCGCTCAGCTGCCTCGGCCCAGCACCGCGCTGGTGCCGCCGCATCAGCCGCACCGACCGGCGAGATCACCGGCTCAGCGGGGGACGAGCGCGGCGCGGTAGCCAACCGTGCGGCCAGCGTCGGGTCGGACCGGGCGCAGGGGGAGTCCGGGGAGTCGCCCACCTCCGAGCCGGGCTGGGCCGAGGCGGCCGCTTTCGCCGAATCCACCCGCCGACTGGCCGAGTCCGAAGCCGCCTCGACGCGGGCGCTCGCCGAGCGTGAGTCCGAGGGGATCCGGCGCTCAGCCGAGACTGAAGCGGCCTCGCTGCTGCGCTCGGCCCGCTCCGATGCCGACATCGCGCAAAAGTCGGCCGAGGCGGCGACGGCGCAGGCCCGGGCCCAGGTCGTCGAGGCCGAGCGGGCCATCGAAGCCGAACGGGCCGAGGTCAGCGCGGCCATCGCCCAGGAGCGCCGTGCCCTCGAACGGCGGCGCGAGGAACTCGACCACGAGCGCGCAGCGCTGGAGCGCCTGGCCGAGGAGGCCCGCGCGGCCAGCGAGCTGGCCGTCGCCGAGGCTGCCGCGCTGACCGACGCGCAGGCCGAACTTGACGCGCGCGCCGAAGAACTCGAGCGACGTCGGGCCGAACACGTGGCCGAACTCGAACGCGTCGCCGCGCTGAGCAGCGACGATGCGCGGGCCGAGCTGATGCGCACGGTCGAGGCCAGGGCCCGGCGGGACGCGGCCATCCTCACCCGCACCATCGAGAACGAGGCGCGCACCCAGGCCAACGAGCGGGCCCGCGGCATCGTCGTCGAGGCGGTGCAGCGCTGCGCGAGCGAGCAGACCTCCGAGAGCGTGGTGAGCGTGATGCACCTTCCGAGTGACGAGATGAAGGGCCGCATCATCGGCCGCGAGGGCCGCAACATCCGTAGTTTCGAGGCGGTCACCGGAGTCAACGTCGTCATCGACGACACCCCGGAAGCCGTGCTGCTGTCGTGCTTCGATCCCACCCGGCGCGAGATCGGCCGGCTGACGCTGGAGAAGCTCGTCCTCGACGGCCGCATCCACCCGCACCGCATCGAGGAGGCCTACGAGCAGAGCAAGGCCGAGGTCGACGCCCTGTGCCTGCGAGCGGCCACCGACGCCCTGGCCGACGTCGGCCTGCACGACCTGGATGAGCGATTGCTGCCCACGCTCGGCCGCCTCAAGTACCGCACCAGCTACGGGCAGAACGTCCTCGGTCACCTGGTCGAGACCGCCCACATTTCCGGCGTCATGGCGGCCGAACTGGGCCTGGAGCCCACCCTCATCAAGCGGTGTGCGTTCTTGCATGACATCGGCAAGGCGCTCACCCACGAAGTGCAGGGCAGCCACGCGATCATCGGCGCCGAGCTGCTGCGCAAGCACGGCGAGTCTGAAGCGGTGGCCCACGCGGTCGAGGCGCACCACAACGAAGTGCAGCCCCGCACCGTGGAAGCCGTGCTCACCCAGGCCGCCGATGCCTGTTCCGCAGCCCGGCCGGGGGCCCGGCGGGAGACCCTGGAGAGTTACATCTCGCGGCTGCAGCGCATCGAGGAGATCGCCAATGCCCGCAGCGGCGTCGAGAAGGTGTTCGCCATGCAGGCCGGACGGGAGGTGCGGGTGATGGTGCAGCCGGAGACGGTCGATGACCTGGAAGCGCAGGTGATCGCCCGCGAAATCGCCAAGCAGATCGAGGACGAGCTGACCTATCCCGGCCAGATCCGCGTCACCGTGGTGCGGGAGTCCCGGGCCACTGAGACCGCCCACTGAGCCACCGGAGCCAGGCGACTCGGTGATGCCGGACCCGACGTAGGGTGGCTGCGCCATGACTGACCTGATC
>JALZBL010000049.1 GCA_030947395.1 Actinomycetota bacterium
CTACAGGACCCCGCGGTCCGTGCGCAGTCGCTCGCCGAGGAGGAGAGCGAGCGGGACCGGGTGCGGGACGCGCTGTCGCCGTGACCGGCGTCGGTGACCAATGTGTGACCAGTCGGGCGGCGGAGCGGCCGGCTAGGCGGCTGTAGGCCCCGCATTTACTGGCGCGCCCGGCAGGATTCGAACCTGCAACCTCTTGATCCGTAGTCAAGTGCTCTATCCGTTGAGCTACGGGCGCCGGTAGAACAGCCGCTCAGGAGTGTACGGGAGGTCGGTGGGCGCGATCTCCGGATTGTCCCGAACAGCCGTTCAACCGTCCGGCGTGGCCGGCCACGAATACAGATCGACCCGACGGTGCGGGCGAGCGGAGGCTCCGGGATTCGAACCCGGGAAGGAGCTATAAACCCCTAACCGCATTAGCAGTGCGGCGCCATAGACCGGACTAGGCGAAGCCTCCCTGCCGGCGGCGGTCACGTTCACGCGTGCGGGCCATCGGCGGGCAAAGACTACATGTGCCGCCCACGAGCGGTCCAAGGCCGACCAACGGCGAGGGGCGGGTGGTGCGAAGTCAACGGCGCAGCAGCCGATCCAGCAGGTGTGGCCGGGTGATGAACGCCTCAGCTTCCAGGGCCGCGACGCCGATGCGCGGCAGCGAGCCGGACGCGGGGAAGCACAGGAACCGCGGCTCCCACAGCGGACGGAACTTCACGTTGAACCGGTACAGCGACTCGATCTGAAACCAACGGGAGACGAAGACCAGCAGAGCCCGCCAGGCCCGCAGCACCGGTCCGGCGCCGATGCGTTCCCCGCGTTCCAGCGCCTCACGGAACACCGCGAAGTTGAGCGAGATCCGCTGCACCCCCAGCCGCGGGCCGGCCTGGATCACGGACGTGATCATGAGCTCGTTGAGACCGTTCTCCGCGGCGCGGTCGCGCCGCATCAGATCCAACGACAGCCCGTCCTGACCCCACGGCACGAAGTGCAGGACGCCGCGCAGCTCGCCGCACTGCGTCGCAGTCGCGATGACGCACTCGCCGTCGGCCGGGTCACCGATACGCGACAGGGCCATCGAGTAGCCCCGCTCGATCTCGTTGCCCCGCCAAGCATCGGCCAGGCCGACGACGCGCCGCATCTCGCCGTCGTCGACTTCGCTCACCCGCCGTACCGACACCTCGTAGCCGGCGCGCTGGACGCGCGTGCAGGCCTGCCGCACGCCACGCATCGCGCGCCCCTCGAGCGTGAAGTCCTCGACCTCGATGATCGCCTCGTCGCCGAGCTGCAAGGCCGAAAGCCCGGCCTCCCGCTGGAAGATGAGCGCCCCGGTCTCGCTGCAGCCGATCACCGCCGGCACCCAGGCGTACTCCTCGACCAGCCGGATGTAGCTGGCGATGGCCCCCGGCCAGGCCTCCGGGTCGCCGATCGGGTCGCCGCTGACCAGAGCAACGCCGGACACCACTCGGTAGGTGATCGCGGCCTTGCCCGACGGCGACCACACCACTGACTTGTCCCGCCGCAGCGAGAAGTAACCGAGCGAATCTCGGGAACCGTTGCGCTCCAGCAACGCTCGCAACCGGGACTCGTCGTCCGCGGAGAGCATTGCGCGGGGGTGAGTCGGTCGGAGCAGCAGGTAGGCCGTGGTGAAGGCGATGACGATGCTGAAGGAAAGCATGCTGGCGTGAAAGATTCGCGGGAAGTCGTCCCCCGCAAGTCGGGCGGGCCCATCGACGCCCACCATCGCGTCGAGGACCTCGCGGAGGCGGAACGTGAACGACGGATGCCCGACGATCCTGCTGTGGACCGCCACGTACATCATCGCCAGGCCGTAGGCCACGGCCACCGAGAACATCTCGGCGAACACGCGCAGGGCCAGCCACCGCGAGGTGACGTCGTGCTTCGCGGTGAACCGGGCCCGGCTGGCGATCAGCAACGCGAGCAGCAGCAGCGCGACCACCAGTGGCTCGGGATCAATTCCCCGCGCGACGTGGGCCGCCGCGACCACGACGAGAACCGCCACCGCTCCTGCCCAGGCCCGTCGTTGCCGCTTGCGCAGCCCGCTGGAGAGACGGAGCAACAGCAGCCCAGCGGCAGCGACGACGGCGGTCGCGGTGTCGCTGGCCGTCACTGGCGCAAACTGGCTGATCAGGTGCACCCGTTGGCGGGTTCCGAAGAACGCGTGGACCAGGGTGAGAACGCCGAAAAGCGCCGTGAGCGAGCCGAGAACTCGCGGCGCCTGGCACTGATAAGCCGCCCAGAGTCGGGCTCGGCGACCGGGTCCCTCGGGCGGCCCGTCGGAACCGGCGATTGCTTCGCGGTGGTGCGTCGCGACAGCCACGCCTCAGTTCCCTCCCACCGTTGGACCGCCGCCCATCCTAGGCGCCGGTGCCGGCTCGATCCGCCGGTCGGGCTGTGCGACCCTGGTCCGCGATGTCCCATCTGCCGCCCGGCCGCCGGTTTCACTCCCGCTGGTCCACCCGTCGGACCTCGCCGGACCGCGACTTGGTCGTCGGCGTCGGGCGGGTGATCGCCGGGGCCCTCGTGCCAACTCTGGTGCTGGCCGGGTGCGGCGCCGGGACCGGTAGCGCGTCATCGACCGCGTCATCGACCGCGTCATCGACCGCGTCATCGACCGCGTCATCGACATCATTCTCGCCGGCGGCGTCGGCCCAAGTCCTGACCTCGGCCGCTCCGTCGACCACCGCGACCAGGACGGCCACTGCGGGCCAGCGCACCCCGTCCAGCCGTAGCCCAGCGACGAAGCGCCCGCCGACCAGCCAACGAACCACCGCGGCAGCGTCGTCGACCCGATCGCAGAGCACGTCCGCGGCCACCGGCTGTCCGCTGGCTGACACGGGTTTCGACTGCGACCTGCAGCGACGCATCGTCGCGGTGAAGGCCTACCTGGCTACGCGGCCCGGAACGGTCGGCATCGTGGTCCGCGACCGGCAGACCGGCGCCAGCTGGCGCAACGGCTACGCCGATACGCCGGTGTGGACGGCCTCCACGATCAAGCTCGCAATGACGATCGACTTGCTGATCCGTGATCGCTCGGGGCTGATCTCTTTGACCGACGCCGACCGGACCCGGATCGCGGCGATGCTGCACGTGTCCGACGACGACGCCGCAGACGCGCTCTGGTTCCACTACGCGGGTTCTGACCACTTTGCCTACAACCAAAGGTTCCCGGGCTACGGGATGACGACCCTGCGGCCCGAGAAGGGATTCTCGAACTTCTACCCGTACTGGGGGTTCCAGAAGTGCACGCCGCAGGACCTGGACCGCCTGATGCAGTACCTGCTGACCCGCCTGGACCGACGCGACCGCGACTACGTCGTGGCGCAGATGAGGTCGGTGGGGCCCATCCAGCGGTGGGGAGTCTGGAGCGCCGGCCCCGCGGCCCGCCCGGGCAACAAGGACGGCTGGAGCGAGGAGCAGGGGGGTTGGGTCGTCAATTCGGTGGGCTTCGTCGGCCCCGGCGAGCGGTACACCCTGGCGATCATGAACTCGCTCAACGGCCAGGGCGGGTACTCCGAGGGCGTCGCCACCGACTCACGAGTCGCGCAGTTGCTCTTCACCGGCCGGTTCTGACTCGGGTCGGCAGCCCCGCAGCATCGGCATCGCCAACCGGTCGACCAACTCATCGACCATCGCGACGTCGGGGCGCCGGTGCCGGAACAAGATGCGGGTGATGACGATGGCCGGGATCACCTCGGCCACCAGGTCGATCGGCGCATCCGCGGGAAACTCTCCGCGGGCCACTCCCCGCGCGAGCACCAGGCGGAACTGCTCCCGGCGGGGTCCCATCAGCTCGCGCTCGATGGTGTCGGACAGCTCGCGGTCGCGCGCCGCCTCGCTGGCCAACGCCTGAATGGCACCGATCTCCTGTTGCGCGGCGCCGGCCAGCAGCGACATCATCAACTGCTTGAGCGCCGCCCGCGTGTCGACGGAATCCGCCAGCGGGGCGATACCGGATTCGTCCTGCGACGGCACGCAGTGACAGAAGGCGTCGATCAGTAGCTGGTCCTTGGTCGGCCAGCGCCGGTAGATGCTGGCTTTGCCGGTCTGAGCCCGGGCGGCTACCGATTCGATGGTGAAGCCGGTGTAGCCGACCTCGGTCAGCTCGGTGAACGCGGCCTGACAGATGGCGTCTTCGAGTTCCAGACCGCGCCGGCGCCGCAGCACCGGCTCCTGGTCGGCCTCGTGGGCCTCGTGGGCCTCGTGGGCCTCGTGGGCCTCGTTGGCTTCCACCGTCATCGGATGTCCTCCCTGCGGCCACACCGTTGTCACAGGCGGCTGGTAAACCGATTATGACCCAACAATAGAAAACGGTTGCGTTCCCTAAACTGTACCCGCTACCGTCTCCTTAGGAACGCAAGCGTTCACTATCGGAAATTGTCTGATAAGGAGCACCACCTGTGACGACCACCACCGACCGAGCCACGTCCGGCCCCCGAACCTCGCGTCGGGCGGCCCATCCGACCACCGTCCTCCTGCTGATCGCCGGAGCCCAGCTGATGGTGGTACTGGACGCCACCATCGTCAACATCGCCCTACCGACCATGGGCGACTACTTCCACAAGTCCCAGACATCGATGACCTGGGCGCTGAACGCCTACACCCTGGCCTTCGGCGGGCTACTACTGCTCGGGGGGCGCGCGGGGGACATCCTCGGTCGGCGCCGAATGTTCATCATCGGTCTGGCCCTGTTCAGCATCGGCAGCTTCCTGGGCGGCATCGCCACCACGTTCCAGTTCCTCCTCTTCGGCCGGGTGGTTCAAGGCATCGGTGGCGCCATCGCCTCGCCCACCGCCCTATCCCTGATCACCACGTCCTTCGCCGAGGGCAAGGAACGCAACCGGGCCTTCGGCGTGTACGCCGCGGTCTCGGGTGCGGGCGCGGCGCTCGGCCTGTTGCTCGGCGGCATCCTCACCGAGTTCTTCTCGTGGCGGTGGGTGCTGTTCGTCAACGTCCCGATCGGCGTCGCACTGATGGTCGGCGCGTTCTTCTACATCACCGAGTCGGAGCGGCACAAGGGCACCGCCGACGTCGTGGGCGCTCTGCTCTCCGTGGTCGGCATGGTCTCCCTCGTCTACGGCTTCATCCATGCGGCCGACCGGCAGAACGGGGGGTGGGGTGATCCGCTGACCATCTTCTGCCTCGTCGCCGCGGTAATCCTGCTCGCCTCGTTCTTCCTGTGGGAGCAGCATGCGTCCGATCCGATGATGCCGCTGCGGGTGATCGAGGACCGCAACCGCGGCGGGGCCTACCTGGTGATGTTGATCGTCGGCGCCGGCCTGTTCGGCATGTTCTACTTCGTCACCTACTTCGTGCAGCAGGTGATCGAGTTCAGTGCGTTGCAGACCGGATTCGCCTTCCTCCCAGTGGCGTTCGTCATCGGCATCACATCCCAGTTCGTGGCCAAACTGATGCCGCGGGTCGGGCCGAAGAACCTGATCCTGACCGGGACGGTGCTGCTCACCGCGGCGATGTTCTGGTACTCGACGGTCACCGCCAGTTCGGGGTACTGGACCACGTTCTTGCCGGGCATGATCGTCATGGCCACCGGGATGGGCTTCATCTTCGTCCCGCTGACCTCGGTCGCCGTGGCCCGGGTGGAGCCGACCGACGCCGGGGTCGCCTCGGCGATGCTGAACGTCGGTCAGCAGGTCGGTGGCTCGATCGGGCTCTCGGTGCTGGCCACCGTCGCGGCCACCTCGGGCTCCAACTACGCCGGCTCACACCAGGCCGGACTGGCGGCCAAGCTGGCTCAGTTACCGGCGAACGTGCGCGAGCCGGTCGGCAAGCTGGTGTCCAGCGCCAGCAACGGCGGCACGGTCGACAAGAAGGCGATCAATGATCTCGTCGCCTCCACGCCGGTAGATCAGCGGCCGGCCTTGCAGTCGTTCCTCGGGGAGTTCACCAACTTCACCCACGGCACCCTGGCCCACGCCTCGGCCATGGGATTCCTGACCGCCGGGATCTTCGGTCTGGCCTCCATCGTCGCCGCTGCCGTGCTGATCAACCTGCGCAAGGAGGATCTGCCGCAAGAGCTGCCCGAGGGCGTCGCGGTGGGCTGAGCACCCGAGGGCGTGGCCGTCCGCTGAGCGTCCGAGGCCGCTACCGGCCAAGCGCCCGGCTCGACGTATCAACCGCCGGCGCGCCGATACCTTCGCGGGGCTGCGGAGGAGTCGGTGCGCCGGCGTCTTCGCGAGGTGAAGTGCGCTCATCCCCGGACTTTGTGTAGCTGAAGCGCGCTCGAGCGGCAGTTCCACCCGTCGCAGCTACACAAACATCCGATGCCGAGGGGCCAGCGATGGGTGGCCCAGCGGTCAGCACTCGATGACGTTGACGGCCAAGCCGCCGCGAGCGGTCTCCTTGTACTTGTCCTTCATGTCGGCGCCCGTCTCGCGCATCGTCTTGATCACCTTGTCCAGGCTGACGATGTGCGAGCCGTCGCCGTGCAAAGCGATGCGGGCGGCGTTGATCGCCTTCACCGCGGCCATCGCGTTGCGCTCGATGCACGGCACCTGCACCAAGCCGCCCACCGGGTCGCAGGTGAGGCCCAGGTTGTGTTCCATGCCGATCTCGGCCGCGTTCTCCACCTGGGCCGGGCTGCCCCCCAGTACTTCGCACAACGCGCCGGCCGCCATGGAACAGGCCGAGCCAACCTCGCCCTGACAACCCACCTCGGCGCCGGAGATAGAGGCGTTCTCCTTGTAGAGCACCCCGATGGCTCCGGCGGTGAGCAGGAACCGCACCACGCCGTCGTCGCTGGAACCGGGCACGAAACGCCGGTAGTAGTGCAGCACCGCGGGGATGACGCCGGCCGCGCCGTTGGTCGGGGCGGTCACCACTCGTCCGCCCGAAGCGTTCTCCTCGTTCACCGCCAAGGCGAACAGGTTCACCCAGTCCATGACCCGGAGCGGATCGGTGCAGTACGGGTCATCGCGCAGGGCGTGAGCGAGTTCAGGCGCGCGGCGACGGACCTTCAGGCCACCGGGCAGGCTGCCCGCGTGCGCGCACCCGTCAGCCACGCACTCCTGCATCACGGTCCAGATGTGCAGCAGGCCGGCGCTGACTTCGTCCGCACTGCGCCAGGCGGTCTCATTGGCCAGCATGACCGCACTGACCGATCGACCGGTTCGCGCGCACTGTGCCATCAGTTGTGCGCCGGTGGTGAAGGGCATGGGAAGCACAGTCGAGTCGGGCTTGATCCGGTCGGCTCCGGCCGAGGCCTCGTCGACGACGAAGCCGCCGCCCACCGAATAGAACGTCCGCTCCCGCAGGAGGGCACCGTCCGCCCCCAACGCGGTGAACGTCATCCCGTTGGGGTGGAACGGCAGACTCTGACGCCGGTGCAGCACCAGATCGGCCTGCCCTAGCTCCACCGGATGGGTACCGAGCAGGCAGACCTGGCCGGCGGTGCGCACCGCGGCTACCCGAGCAGGCGCGCTGGCGATGTCGACCGTCTCGGGGTCCTCACCCAGCAGACCGAGGATCACCGCGCGATCGCTGCCGTGGCCCCGGCCGGTGGCGCCCAGCGAGCCGAACAGCTGCACCCGCACCCGCTCGGCCGCCTCGAGCAGTCCGTCCTCACGCAGCCCTAGGGCAAAGCGGCGCGCGGCGCGCATCGGCCCGACCGTGTGCGAACTCGACGGCCCGATGCCGATCGAGAACAGGTCGAAGACACTGATCGCCACCCACCCATCATGCTCCGGCCGAACGGTTCGGGTCCCGGCGCCGAAGCAGGCGCTGCGTCGAAGCCGCCCGTGGTGATCAGCCGCAGATCGGGCGGATCAGTCCCGAGCGCTTAGCGGCTGATCCGCCCGACTCGCGGTGACTACGCGCTCAGATAGCGCGGACGGTGACGTCGATGTTGCCCCGGGTCGCCCTGGAGTACGGGCAGAGCTGATGTGCCTGTTCGACCAGCTCTTGGGCCTGGTCGCGCCCGACCCCCGGGACCTGGGCCTCAATGGCCACGGCCAGCCCGAAGCCGCCGTCCTCGGCCGGGCCGAGAGACACCCGTGCCGTGACCGTGGAACCCGACGTGTCCACGCCTTGGGCCTTCGCCCGGCTCTCCAGCGCGGACTGGAAGCAAGCGGCGTAGCCGGCGGCGAGGAGCGTTTCCGGGTTGGCCTGCGGGTTGCTGACGCTGCCTGGTCGGCGCAGGTCGAGGTCGATCACGCCGTCACCGCTGGTGACGTGACCCGAGCGGCCACCGTGCGCCTCGGCCGAGGTGGTGTAAGTGACTTCCTTCAATGAGGTCGACATCGATGCTCCTTGAGGAGATGCGGTGCGTGGGGTGCGGTGGGTGGGG
>JALZBL010000301.1 GCA_030947395.1 Actinomycetota bacterium
AACTGCTCCACCGCGGCTCGGATGCGGGCCGGATCCTGCGCGGCCACGAGGCGAAACGACAACTTGACGTGGGCGTCGGTGGGAATGATCGTCTTACCGCCCGGGCCGGTGTAACCGCCCCAGAACCCGTTCACCTCGGCGGTCGGGCGGGCGCCGATGCGCTCGAGGGTGGAGTGCCCGACCTCACCGGCCAGGGCGCGGGATCGGGCCACGGCGAGGAACTCGGCCTCGGCGAAGGGCACCGCGTTGAACCGCGCTCGCTCCTCGCCAGTGAGCTCGAGAACGTCGTCGTAGTAGCCGGGTATGCGGACCCGGCCGTCCTGGTCGTGCAGCGCCCCGACCAGGCGGGCCAGCGCGGTCAGCGGGTTGGGCACCGCGCCACCGAACACCCCGGAGTGCAGGTCGACGTCGGGACCGTGGAAGTCGATCTGAGCGCCGAGCGCGCCCCGCATGCCGGTGACCGTGCTGGGCTGATCGGCTGACACCATGCCGGTGTCGGTGACCACGACGACATCGGCCGCCAGCCGGTCGCGGTGCTGCGCGAGCAGGGACTCGAAGGTCGGCGAACCGGACTCCTCCTCGCCTTCGATCAAGAACTTCAGCGTGACCTGCGGGCTGGTCCAACCGGTCGCCGCCAGGTGCGCCCGCACCCCGAGCAGGTGGAACAGCAGCTGGCCCTTGTCATCGGAGGCGCCCCGGGCCCGCAGCACGTCGCCGTCGACGGTGGGGTCGAACGGGTCGGTGTCCCACTGCTCGAGCGGGTCGACCGGCTGGACGTCGTGGTGGCCGTAGACCAGCACCGAGGGCGCGGCGTCGTTGGCCGGCCATTCGGCGAACACGGCCGGCCGGCCCCGACCGTCGCCACCGTGCCATATCTCGACCGTCGGGAATCCAGCGCGCCGGAACGCCTCCCCGAGCCAGCGCGCACTGGCCTCGACGTCGTCGTGGTGCTCGGGCTGGGCGCTGATGCCCGGGATGCGCAGGAACCCGTCGAGGTCGGTGAGCAGGTCCTCCCGATGGGCCTGCACGTAGGCGCGGACCGGGTTCGCGTCGACAGTGGTCATGGGAAGCGACGGTAGCAACCGGGCCGATCACCTCGGTCCGGCCTCAGCCGAGGGTGACCAGTCGTCGCAACGCCTCGCCGTCCTGCAGGTCGCTCGGGCGCACGGTGACGTTCGCCGCCACGTAGTGGAACGCCGCCGCGACATCGGTGAGGCGCGCGCCGCTGAGGTGCTGCCAGGCCAGCCGGTAGGCCGCGAGTTGCACCGCCGCCGCCTCGGCGCGACGCCCGCCGGGCACGGCGCCGGTCTTCCAGTCCACCACGAGCCACCGGCGGGTGCCGTCGGCGTCGGTGCCGTCGGCGAACACCGCGTCCATGCGGCCGCGGATCACCACGGTCTCGATGACCATCTCGAACGGGACCTCGACCTCATGGGGAACGCGCGAAGCCCAGTCGCTGGCCAGGAAGGCGGCCCGCAACGCCGCCAGATCGGCGTCCTCGACCGCGGTCTGGTCGCCGGCTCCGGGCAACTCGTCGAGGTCCAGCAGCTTGTCGCCGCCCCAGCGTTGCTCGAGCCAGAGGTGGAACGCCGTACCGCGCCGGGCCAGCGGAGCCGGGCGGGCGGGCAAGGGGCGACTGAGCCGGCGGGCCAGCTCGGCCGGGTCGGCGCGCAGGTTGACCAGCTGGGACACCGACAGGCGCGCCGGGAGCTCGACCTCGCGCCGGGCCCCGGGGATGTGGGCCGCCCGCTCGGCCAGCAGGGTGCTCACATCGGTCTCCCAGACGGCGACGAGCTCGCTCTCCCGCGCGGACAGCCGCGCGGTGATCGGCGGGGGGTTGTCGCCGGCCGCGACCGTGGCGCGGACCAGATCGGCCCCGGCTTCGACCTCGGCCCGGCGCGACCCCAGCGGGTCGACCGGCCACTGTCCGCTCACCTGGCGGGCATCGTTGGGGTTGACGTCGTCGTCGGCGGCCGGCAGGTGCCAGGGGCCGAGGTCGGCTCCCGCGGCCAGGTCGCGCAGCACGGGCGACGGCGCCCGCGGCTTCTTGCCGGCGTCCCAGCGGTAGCCGGTGAGCAGCAGCGTGCGCTGGGCTCGGGTGGATGCAACGTAGGCCAACCGCCGCTCTTCGAGCTCGTGCCGGTGCTTCATCCGCCCGTCGTGGTCGTCGACGGGGTCGGTCCGCGCGCTCGCCTTGATCCATCCGGCCAGTTCCCGGCGGGTGGCGGCGGCGTAGATGTCCAGGTGCGGCAGGTCGACGGCGTCGCCCCGCAGGGGGAACGGCAAGAGGTGCCGCGCGCGCGTCCAGTCGTTGCCGGTCGCCGGCGCGGGAAACACACCCTCGACGAGGCCCGGCACCGCGACCATGTCCCACTCGAGGCCCTTGGCCCCGTGGACCGTGAGGACCTGCACGCGCTCGGTGGCCACCTCGACCTCACCCGCCTCCAACCCGTTCTCCTCGTTCTCGGCCGCGGTCAGGAAGGCGAGGAACGCACCGAGCGTGGCCTGGTCGGAGTCGGCCGCGAACCCGGCCGCGGCATCGAGGAACCGGTCGAGGTGGACGCGGGCGACGTGGCGCCGATCCGGCCGCGCGGCGACCTCGATGTCGATGCCCGACGCCCGCTCGACCTCGGCGACCAGGTCGGGCAGCGGGGCGGCCAGCCGGCCGCGCAGGTCGGCCAATTCCGCGGCCAGTTCCGCCAACCGGGAATGGCCCTGGGCGGAGTACCGCCCGGGGGGGCCCAGATCGTCCAGGGCCTCGACGATGCTGCCCGGCTCGCGTCCGGCCGGGTCGTCGGGATTGGCCAGCCGACGGGCCCGGCGGGCCAGCGCGACCAAGTCGCGCGGGCCGATACGCCAGCGGGCGCCGGACAGCAGTCGCAACAGGGCCGGTCCGCTCGAGTCGTCGGCCAGCACGTGCAGGGTGGCTACGACGTCGGACACCTCGGGCGTGGTGAGCAGGCCGCCCAGGCCGACGATCTCCACCGGCAACCCGGCCCGGCGCAACGCCTCGTCCAGCACGGCGATCTGGCTGCGCCGGCGGACCAGGACGGCGGCGGTACGCGG
>JALZBL010000302.1 GCA_030947395.1 Actinomycetota bacterium
GGGACGCGCCGCGGCAGCCCGGCCGCGGGCCACGCAGTGCCTGCTGCCCGCCGCCGGTGGCGGCGCCGGTCCCGCCGGTCCCGCCGTCATCGATGTCGCCGGCATCGATGTCGCCGGCATCGATGTGCCGGTGCTGCGGGCCGGGTGAGCGTGGTGTCCACCGGGTCCACCGGGTCCACCGGATCCACCGCGTCCACCGGATCCATAGGGCTTGCCGGGGCGACCGCGCCCCCGCGCATGCTGGCGATCTGGTGCCCGGACTGGCCGGTCACCGCGGTCACCCCACCCGAACTCACGGCACCGGACGCGCCGGTGAGTACGGCCGAACGCGCGCTGGCCGTGATCACGGCCAACCACGTCGTCGCCTGCTCCCACCCGGCGCGCCAGGCCGGGGTACGCCGCGGCATGCGGCGCCGGGAGGCCCAGAGCCGCTGCCCGGACCTCGTGATTCTTCCCCGCGACGAGCTGGCCGAGGCTCGGGCGTTCGAGCCGGTGGTGGGCGCCATCGAGTCGATCACCCCCGGGGTGGAGCTCACCCGACCCGGGCTGGCCGCGATCGCGGCCAAGGGGCCCACCCGCTACTTCGGCAGCGAGGCGGCGGTGGTGCACGCGCTGTCTCGCCGGGTGAGCGAGTTGACCGCTGACGTGTTGATCGGCGCGGCCGAGGGTTCGTTCGCCGCCGAACAGGCCGCCCGGCACGCCGTCCTCGTCCCGCCCGGAGAATCGGCGTCGTTCCTGGCCGACCTGCCGATCGGAACCGTTGACCATCCCGAGCTGGTGGATCTCCTGGTTCGCCTCGGCATCCGCACCCTCGGTGCCTTCGCGGCCCTGCCCGCCCGCGACGTGCTGGCCCGCTTCGGCCCCACCGGAGCGTGGGTGCATCGACAGTGCGGCGCGCGCGACGCCCGACCCATCGCGGCCCGCCCCCCGGCCGCCGAGCACACGGTGGATCTCGCCTTCGAACCGCCGTTGGAGCGCATCGACGCGGTTGCCTTCTCCGCCCGCACCACGGCCGAACGATTCGTCACCGGGCTGCTCGCCCACGGGCTGGCCTGCACCTGCTTCGAGCTCATCGCCCGCACCGAGAACGGCGAGGAAACCGTGCGCCGCTGGCGCCACGCCTCGGTGCTCACCGCGGTCGACGTCCTCGACCGGATCCGCTGGCAACTCGAAGGCTGGCTACGTGGCGACGGCGGGCCATGCGGGCCGGTGGTTTCCGGTGCTTCGCCGACGACCCGGCCGACTAGCGGGGTCACGCTGCTGCGGCTGATACCGATCCAGTGCGTTCCCACCGGCGCTCACCAGCAATCCTTGTGGTCGGGTCCGGGGGCCGGCGACGAACGCGTCCACCGGGCGTTGGCCCGCGTGCAGACGCTGCTCGGTCACGGGTCGGTGCTCACCCCGCTCGTCGACGGTGGCCGCGAACCGGCCCAGCGCACCCGGCTGGTGCCGTGGGGCGACGACCCGGTGCCCGAACACGGTCCCGAGCGGCCCTGGCCCGGGCGGTTGCCGGCCCCCGCCCCCTCAGTGCTCGTCGATCCACCGCGCGAAGTGCAGGTCCTCGATGAATCCGGGCGCACGGTTGTCGTCACCGCGCGAGGTGCCGTCCCGTTACCGCCCGCCCGCCTCGGATTGGGGTCAGGGCCGCCGGTCCCGGTCACCGCCTGGGCCGGCCCCTGGCCCGTGGACGACACGTGGTGGACGGCTCCTCCAGCGGGCAGCGCAGTGACGGGCGACGCAGCCGGGGCGACGAGGGCGCCGACCCGCCGGGCCCGGTTCCAGCTCGTCGATCTACGCGGACGCGCCTACCTGCTCACGTGCGAAGTGTCGATCGAGTCCCTGCCGGTGGCCGCCGGCGGCGCCCGGGCACCAATCGCCGTCCGGTGGACCCTGGACGCGATCTACGACTGAGCGCGGCCCCACCCGCGCGCGTCGAACCACGATCCGCGCATCGGCCCCCACGATCGTGGCGCCGTCAGGACGTGATGGGCGCCAGCAGCTGGGAGACGTCGTGCAGCGCGTCGGGCACGAGGCGGTAGTAAGCCCACCGTCCCCGCTGCTCGCGGCGAGCAGCCCCGCATCACGAACATGGGACCTCGACGACGCCGCCGGACAGCCCGAGCAGCGGGTCGACCAGGGAGTCCACCACCATCGAACGCGTCCGCTCGATCAGCGACGAAATCCGCGATCGGGTGCGAGCCCTCCTCGGCCGCCTACCCGCCGCACCGACGACCGGTCTTGATCACGATGAGGCCTCGATCACGCAACCGCCGCGCCGAACGTAGAACCGCCCCGAGGCTCGGGCCCGAACACCTTCCGACCGCACGCAAACCTCGGAAGGACCTTCTCATGAATCTCGCCAAGCGGGCCGCCGTCGGCCTCACCGCCGCCGCGTTCCTCACCGTTCCGCTCGCCGCCTGCTCCAGCGGGTCCAGCAGCGGCGACAGCTCCAAGCCGGTCGCCCAGGTCAACAACCTGAGCAAGGGCAAGATGACCCAGGTGACTCTGAACAAGGGCTTCACCGACGCGCTCACGGCGCTCAAGCTCACCCCGGGCATCGTCGGAACGGCGAAGTTGGACGGCACTACCGGCGTCGCCACCTTCCCGATCACCGGCGGCAACGTGACCTACTACAAGCCGGGCAGCGTCAACCCGTTCGTGCAGGGCGACATCCAGCACGACGGCAGCGGCCTGTCGCTGACGGCGGGTGCGACCAAGGTCGAGCTAACCAACTTCGACATCGATCCGGGCGCGTCCAAGCTGTACGGCCGGGTCAGCGTCAACGGCAAGGTCGCGGTGGCCAAGGCCTACCTGTTCAACCTGGACGGCACCACGCTCAAGGCGTTGCAGACTCCCACCGCCGACACCGCGGTGCTCGAGGGCACCAAGGTCGAGATGTCGCCCGACGCGGCCGGACTGCTCAACCAGACCTTCAAGACCAGCGCGGTCAAGGCCGGTCTGGTGGTTGGTATCGCCAAGATCACCGTCGCCACCAAGTAACCCACCTCTGGGGCGCCGCCCTTCGAGCGCGTGCCCCGCGTCCGCCCGACGCCGCCGAAGCCCCC
>JALZBL010000303.1 GCA_030947395.1 Actinomycetota bacterium
CCGGCCCGGCCCCGCATTACGGGTGGCTGGCCCGGGCGACCACGTCGGCGGACACCGCGGCCAGCTTGCGCCGCTCGGCCCGGGCCTGGCGGCGCAACTGCTCGTACGCCTCACGCGCGGTGATGCTGCGCTGGGCGATCAGCACGCCCTTGGCCTGCTCAATGGTTGCCCGCGAGTCGAGCGCGCCCTGCAGTTGTTGGGCGAGGGCGGACTGCTGCTGGCCGTGCATCATGCTGGCGATCAGCAGCGCGGCCAAGTCGGTGAAGGCCATGATCGCCAGCTCGCCCTCGGGCGACCACGGGTGCCGGTCCTCGGACACGACGGCGACAACGCCCACCGGCTCCTGGTTGAACGGCAGCGGGCTGGCCAGCACGGCGTGCACCCCGCTCGCCACGGCCGCGCGGCTGAATACCGGCCAGCGCTGCTCGGTGGAGAGGTCCTCGGCGCAGACCAGTTCCTTGTCATTGTAGGCCGACAGGCACGGCCCCTCGCCGAGGCGGATCTGCAGATCCTCCAGCCGCGCGAACCGCTCGTCGGAGACGGAGACGTTGCGCAACTGCTGATCCTCGTCCGCGAGCATCAATCCGGCAGCGTCGACGTCGAAGATCGCGTGGGTGGCCCGCACGATCTGCGCCATCGCGTCCTGCACGTTCATCTCACCGAAGCGCAGCGCGCCCAACTCGTGCAACGCCCGGTGCACGTCGTGCATCGTCACCGTCATGGCTACCTCCACCGCCGTCCGTCCGCCGGCCAGGCACGGACCCTAACCGGTCGCCGAATCGGCTCCGCCCTAGGCTGAGCCGATGGAATATCGACAGCTCGGACGGTCGGGCCTGCGGGTCTCGACGATCACCCTCGGCACCATGGGCTTCGGCGGGACGGGGTGGGCCAGCCCAGTCGGCCAGATCGACGTCGACGGCGCCCGCCGCCAGATCGGGCTGGCCCGCGACGCCGGGGTGAACCTCATCGACACCGCCGACGTCTACTCGAACGGGTTGTCCGAGCAGATCGTCGGCCGGGCCCTGGGCGGCGACCGCGAGGACGTCCTGCTGGCAACCAAGGTGCGCATGCCCATGGGCGAGGGACCCAACGACGCCGGCTTGTCGCGCCACCACATCATCCGGGCCGCCGAGGGGAGCCTGCGCCGGCTCAACACCGACTACATCGACCTCTACCAGGTGCACGAATGGGACGGCCAAACGCCGTTGGAGGAGACCCTGAGCGCGCTCGATTCGCTGGTCCAGTCCGGCAAGGTGCGCTACCTGGGCGCCTCGAACTACGCGGCCTGGCAGCTGATGAAGGCGCTCAGCGTTTCCGATCACAGCCACCGGGCGCGCTTCGTCAGCCAGCAGATCTACTACTCGCTGCAGGCTCGCGACGCCGAAACCGAACTTGTGCCGCTGTCGATCGACCAGGGCTTGGGCATTCTCGTCTGGAGCCCGATCGCCGGCGGTCTGCTGTCGGGCAAGTACCGGCGCGGGGTCGACGCGCCCGAGGGCAGCCGGCACCTCGGTGACTGGGACGAGCCGCCCATCCACGACGAGGACCAGCTCTACGACACGATCGAGACCCTCGTCGGGATCGGATCGGCCCACGGCGTATCGGCCGCCCAGGTCGCGCTGGCCTACATCATCGGCAAGCCGGCCGTCACGTCGGTGATCGTCGGGGCGCGCACCGAGGAACAACTCAGCGACAACCTCGGGGCGGCGTCACTCGAACTCACCGAGGACGAGGTCTCCCGCCTCGACGCGGTCAGCGCCCAGCCGCTGCGCTACCCCTACTGGCACCAGGCCAGGACGTCGGCCGACCGGTTGAGTCCGGCCGACCTCAGCCTGCTCGCCCGGCACCTGACCTGACCCGGCCGGTCCCGCGGCGTCGCCCGCGGGCAGCGCACCGCGGCCACGTCAACGGTGGGTCGCCGGTTAGCTGGCCCCCGCGGCGGTTTCCTCTGATCACCGCGAGTGCGGTCCGAAGGTCCGAAACCCCGTCGGCTTCAGCCGGCTCGCCGGGCATCTGACCTGACTCCGCCCGCTCGCGCGGCCGCGGCCGGCGCACCGGGCTCGCGCTCGCGCTCGCGCAGGTAGACGTACCAGTAGGCCGCGCCGACGAAAAGCGCTGCCCCCACCGCGTTGCCGAGGTAGGCGAAGATCAGGTTGCTCACGGTATTGGAGAAGGTCACGCCGTCGACGTGCAACCACAGCGCGGCGGGCAGGAAGAACATGTTGGCCACCACGTGGTCGAACCCGAGGGCGACGAACGCGGTGATCGGGAAGACGATGGCCAGGATCTTGCCGGCCACGTCAGTCGCCGCGATGGCCAGGAAGACGGCCAGGCAGACGAGCCAGTTACACCCGACCGCCCGCAGGAACTGCTGCAGGTGGGTCTCGGTGACCGCCTTGCCGATGGTGATCCCGCTCAGCCGGGCGAAGTTCGACGCTGCCGGTGTGCCGGCCTTGCTCGCCGACGTACCGATGAGCCCGGTCTTGTCGGCGAACATGTAGGCCACGAACAGCGAGCCCACCAGGTTGCCGATGGTCAACCACAACCAGTTCATGGCCAGCTGGGCCAGCGTGATCCGCTTCTGGAGGGCGGCCATGGGCAACAGGGCCATGTTGCCGGTGAGCAGCTCCGCCCCGCCGATGATGGTCAGGATCAGTCCCAGGCTGAACACCAGCCCGGTCACTAGGGTGACCAGGCCGCCCCACTGGGCCGGGTTGAGGCCAGCCGAACAGACGATGGCCAGCAGGCCGCCGAAGGCGATGTAGGCCCCGGCCAGGAAGCCGCCGACCAGCGCCCGGTCCGGGGGCAGGTTGGCCTTGGCCACGCCGGATTCGACGGCCAGCGCCGCGGTCTCCTGGGGAGTGTTGTAAGCCATGGCGATCTCCTGACCGCTTGCGCTGGTAGTTGGTGGGCCGTGGTGCAGCATGCTATCCAACCGGTCCCCGTCAGTGGGCAACGATGGTGAGCGGGCGGCAACGGTCGGTGGGCGGCAACGGTGAGCGGGCGGCAACGGTGAGCGGGCGGCAACGGTGAGCGGGCGGCAACGGTGAGCGGGCGGC
>JALZBL010000050.1 GCA_030947395.1 Actinomycetota bacterium
TTGGCACTTCAACTCGAAGGTTTCGCGGTAATGGTCCAAGTACGCCTTAAGCATCGTCGGTTCGTCGGCGGCGCGCGGAATTACGACCGTCCGTGGCACCGGCCAGACCGTTGAGGCGGCGACGGGCCGCCCGGGCTTGCTGCTCGCACGGATCGCCATCTCGACACTATGGCAGAGCTCGCCGGGTGTTCGGGGCAAGCGTGAGCCGATGGACTACGTCGTCGTCGGGTGGCGCCCGAGGTTCAGGAAGTCAGCGATGGACGCGAGGTCACCGCGGTCCAGACCGGTGGTCGGTGTCGGGCTCACGGCCAGTACGCCCGGCGCGGACAACACGCGTTCGAGCTCCTCGTCGCCTCCGTAGCGGATGTCGTCGTCGGTCCAGAGGAGTCGACGTCCCTCCTCCCGGATGACCCGCTCGACCGCGCCGAGCTTCCACCAGGTCCGCCTCACCTGAGCCGCGAACCCGTAGCCCGAATCGTGCTGGTCGGTGAACTCCGGCGACCCGGCCACCGGCCAGTCCGGAAGGCCGAGCGCCGGAGCGAGGCGATGCTGGGCGGAGTTCTGCCACGTGGTGTGCCAGCGCAGTTCTGCCGCACCGGCGTGGTGGACCTCCCGCAGGAAATCCAACACCGGCTCCGCGGCCAGGATCGGCCAGGTGGTGCCGTTGAGATGGGTGACCTCGTGGCGCCGCCACTGATCGGCCGGCCAGGTCGCGCAATCACCGCGCTCGGAAATGGCGTTGATCACGCCATCCACGTCGAGCAACCAGACGGGTGGCAACTCCGCGATGCCGTCGCTCATCCGCACCTCCAGGGCGACGGGCGTCTGCCGCAGCTCAGGCGGGAAAGATACGCCGCCGGCCAATGGCGGCAATGATGACTACCCCGGGAGGGTCAAGGGTTCGGTCCTGGCGTGGCCGCAGCTCGCTTGATCCGGCGGAGGCGGTGCATCACCTCGTTGTCGCCGCGACCGAAGTAGTCGTGCAGCGCGGCGTACTCCGCGTACAACGCGTCGTAGGCCTCGGCCCGGGCGAGGTCGGGCCGGCAGACGGCGCGCTCGACGCGACCCATGACGCCGGCCGCGGCGCGGACGTCTGGGTAGACACCGGCCGGCACCGTCGTCGACCCGGACGACCACCGCGCGGCCCGACAACGTTCCAAAATCCACGCCGACCACCACGCGCTGACCGGTCCTCGCCGAAGCGCCGGTGGTCACGCGCACCCGATGGGCCGAACCGTCGGCGCTGGCCAATCTCGACCTCGATGTCCTTCTCGTGGTTGCCCACTTCCACTGCGCCCGCCCCGGACGCTGTCGCTCCGCCCATCATGCCGTGCGACCTCACGGCGTCACCGGAAGGGCCGGCCAGGGCTGATCGGGCGACCAGTCCAGATATATCGTCACCGCACCAGGGGCCGATCTCGAGTAGATGCTCCATTAGCCGACCGGAGGACCCATGCCTGCCAAGTTCGTGCTCCAGAACAACAGCCTCGGTGACTACTACTTCAACCTGCACACCGACGACGGTGACATCATCGCCAGTAGCGAGGTCTACCAGTCGAAGGACGCGGCCTTGAAGGGGATCGAGTTGGTGCAAACGAACGCGACTATGGCCTCCGTGGAGGACGAGACGACGTGACCGACCACTTCGCGGGCGGCGCTGGCGAGGCCCGGCGTCAGTCGGGCGTCAGGTATTTGGCGGTGTGATCAGGGTTGGCGAGGCGCGCGAAGCCCGTCGAAAGCGACGGTCGCCACCGCGTCGGCGATATCTGGCGCCTTGCCACCGGGCCGAAGCCACTCGGTGAGCGAATTGACCATGCCGAACAGCAGTCGGGCCGTCACGGCCGGATCGATGTCAGGACGCAAGTCACCGTCGCCGACCGACTGCTTCACCAGCTCTGCGGCGAGCCGGTCCAACCGGCGTCGCCGGGTCAGGGCCTGCCGTTCGACGTCGCTGTTGCCGCGGACCCGCAGCAGCAGCGTGACGTAAGGAAGCCGCTCGACCAGCACGGTGACACTGCCGCGCAACAGCGTCTCGAGCCGCTGGATCGCCGGCCCGTCGAGCGCGCGGACCGCGCTGGCCACCTCTTCCAAACCGGTCAAGGCGTGATCCAGGGCGAGGCCCAGCAGCGCGTCCTTGCTGTCGATGTGGTGGTATATCGCCGACTTGCTGATCTTCAGGCGCCGGGAAAGGTCCTCGATGCTGGTGCCGTCGAAGCCGCGCTCGTTGAACACATCGACCGATGTCGCGAGCACCGTGCTGATGTCATGGCCCGGCCGTCCGCGACGAACGGCGCCGGAAGTGCTCACGACCTGAGTCCCCCCAACTGCTGACTACGACCGCGGAACTCGGCGATCACATCGTCTCCCCGTCGGACGGTCACGTCGTAGATGCCGTGCCGGCCGTAGCTCGTGCGCCGTTCGGCGACCGCGTCCAATTCGTCGCCGACCCGAGCGGTGGATACGAAGACTATGTCCGCGCTGGCGGCGACGGTCACTGGTCCGCGGCTGTTGCAGGCGCAGGCGAACGCGGTGTCGGCCAGGCTGAAGATCCACCCACCGTGCACGATTCCGTGACCGTTGACCATGTTCTCCTCCACCGCCAACCGCGTGTGGGCGCGGCCGTCGCCATGTTCGATCAGTCGTATCCCCAGGGCGCGCGAGGCCGAATCGGCCGCCATCATCGCCTCGACTGGATCGTCGATCGTGGTCATCTTTGACGCCTCACTCCTCGGCTGGTCGAGTCGGCTGGTACTGGTCAAGACTGAACGTTCGGTCAATAATAGGATAGAACGATCGACTTGGAGGTTGCCGTGCCGGAAGTGTTCCTGGTGAGTGGCGTTCGGACGCCGCACGGAAAGTACGGTGGCCAGCTGGCGACCGTCCGGCCCGACGACCTCGCCGCCCTGGTGGTGGGCGAGCTCGTGCGCCGCACGGGTGTGCCGGGCGCCGAGATCGACGAGGTGATCTTGGGCGCGGCCAACCAGGCCGGCGAGGACAACCGGGATGTGGCGCGCATGGCCGTGCTGCTGGCTGGCCTGCCCGATTCGGTACCCGGCTACACGGTCAACCGGCTGTGCGCGAGTGGTCTGACCGCGATCGCGGCCGCGGCCCAGGCCGTGCGCTCGGGTGAGGCTGACGTCGTGATCGCCGGTGGGGTCGAGTCGATGACGCGGGCCCCGTGGGTGATGGCCAAGCCGGGCAGTCCGTGGGCTCGTCCCGGGCAGATCTTCGATACCTCGATCGGCTGGCGCTTCGTCAACCCGAGCTTCGAGCGGCACGACGAGAAGACCGCCGGCACCGGTCCCGAGGTCCGCAAGGTGACGTTGTCAATGGGCGAGACCGCCGAAGAGGTGGCCACGCTGGATGGCATCACCCGCGCGCGCAGTGACGCCTTCGCCGTGCGCAGCCATGAGCGCGCGGTCGCGGCGATGGCGGCCGGAAGGTTCGCCGACGAGATCGTCGCGGTCGACACCGCGGCGGGTGCGGTCACCGTCGACGAGGGCCCTCGGCCCGGCAGCACGGTGGAGAAGCTTGCCCCGCTCAAGACCATCTTCCGGCCCGACGGGATTGTCACGGCCGCGACCTCGTCTCCGTTGTCCGACGGGGCATCGTCGGTCCTGGTGGTCAGTGAGGCGGCGGTGAAGCGCTACGGCCTCCAACCGCGCGCGCGGGTAGTGGCTTCGGCCAGCGCCGGCGTCGCGCCCAACGTGATGGGCCTGGGCCCGGTTCCGGCGACGGAGAAGGCACTGGCCCGGGCCGGATGGAGCGTCGGCGACCTGGAGGCCGTCGAGCTCAACGAAGCGTTCGCGGCGCAGGCCCTGGCGGTGATTGGGCGCCTGAAGCTCGACGAGGACATCGTCAACACCGACGGGGGCGCGATCGCGCTCGGGCACCCGCTCGGCTCGTCCGGATCCCGGATCCTGGTGACGCTGCTCGGACGCCTCGAGCGGGGGGATCTGCACCGCGGCCTGGCGACGCTGTGCGTCGGTGTCGGGCAGGGAATGGCGCTCCTGGTGGAGCGGGTGTGAGCGGGCGTCGGTTCGCCACGCTGGACCTCGAGGAACGGCCCGACCGCTACGTAGCGACCCTGAACCGCCCGAAGACGCGCAACGCCATCGATTCGGGCATGGTCGAGGAGTTGCACGTGGTGTGCGACATGGTCGAGCGCAGCCACCGACCGTTGTTGATCACGGGCGCCGGCGGGACATTCGCCGCCGGAGCGGACATTGCCCAGTTGGCGCAGCGCGGTCGGGAGGACGCCTTGTCCGGCATCAACCGCCGCCTCTTCGAACGCATCGCCCGCCTGCCGGCCCTGACCGTGGCCGCGGTCAACGGACCGGCCCTCGGCGGCGGGGCCGAGCTGGCCTACGCCTGCGACGTGCGGATCGTGACTCCGACGGCGCAGTTCGCCAATCCCGAGCCGGGGCTGGGGATCCTCCCAGCGGCCGGAGCCTGCTGGCGGCTGGCCCAACTCGTCGGCACGTCCGTGGCCAAGCAGGTGCTGCTCGGCGGGTTCACGCTGAGCGCCGAACGCGCGTTCCAGGTCGGCCTGGTCGCGGAGATCGTCGGGGCTGAGGAGCTGCTCGATCGGGCCCACCAGATCCTGGACCGGGCCGCCGCCTGGTCTCCGCTGGCCTGGCGCCTGACCAAGCTCGTGCTTGACAGTGACGGTGCGCATCCGCTGGCTGACGACCTCGCTCAGGCAATCTTGTTCGAGACGCCGGAAAAGCGCGAGCGCATGGCCGCGTTCCTGAACCGGAGCACACCGTGACCGAGGCCACCACCATGATCTCGGTCGTCGGTGGGGGGCGGATGGGTGCCGGCATCGCCCAGGTCTTGGCGACGGCCGGCCATGACGTCGTGATCGCCGAGCGCGACGCCCAGGCCGCAACCGCCGCGCTGGACCGCGTCCGTATCGGCCTGCAGCGCGCGGCCGAGCGGGCCATGCTGGACGGCGATCCCGAGACACTCGCCGCGCGCGTGACCACCGTCGTGGACATTGCGGCACTGCCGACCGACAGCGACCTGCTGATCGAGGCCGTTGCCGAGGATGCTCACCTCAAGCGCGAGGTGTTGACCGCGGCGGAAGCGGTCGTGCAACCCGGGTGCCTGCTCGCGACCAACACCAGCTCGTTGTCAGTGGAGGAGCTCGCGGCGTCGCTGCGGTACCCGACCCGGTTTCTCGGGATGCACTTTTTCAACCCGGTTCCGGTATCGGCGCTCGTCGAGGTTGTCGTCGGAACCCTCACCTCCGACGACACGGTGGCTCGCGCGGCCGATCTCGTCGATGAGCTCGGCAAGCGGCACATCGTGGTGCGTGATTCCCCCGGCTTCGCGACCAGCCGGCTCGGCGTCCTGCTCGGCCTGGAAGCGATTCGGATGCTGGAAGAGGGCATCGCCGACGCCCAGGACATCGACACCGCGATGGAACTGGGCTACCGGCACCCGATGGGGCCCCTGCGCTCGACCGACCTGGTCGGGCTGGACGTGCGCCTGGCCATCGCCGAGCACCTGAGCCACACCCTCGGCGAACGCTTCACGCCGCCCGCGCTGCTGCACGACAAGGTGGCCCGCGGTGAACTGGGCCGCAAGAGCGGTAAGGGCTTCTACGAGTGGACCTGATCGGACTCCGGCCGGACCGGTGGACGGCCGCAACCGGTGCCTCAGGGCCGGGGAAGGGGACGGGGACGGGTGTCACGTTGACGCCGCACAGTCGGTGAGGAGACAATAACTGACTGAACGAACGGTTAGTATATCTAGGTGGAGGATCAATGATGGCCGTGTTGCCGAGTTACGTCGAGGGCGCCTGGATTGCCCGGTCCGCGGACGGGGCGCCGATGCACGACGCGGTGACCGGCGACGAGGTCGGCCGGCTCTCGACGGCTGGCCTCGACCTGGCCGCGGCGCTGGCTTACGGCCGGCGCGTCGGGGGCTCCGCCCTGGGCGAGCTGACCTTCCACCAACGGGCGGCTCTGCTCAAATCCGTCGCGTCCTACCTGCGTGAGCATCGCGAAGAGTTGTACGCCTTGTCGGCCCGAACCGGCGCGACCCTGGCCGATTCCAAGTTCGATGTCGACGGCGGGATCGGAGTGCTGCTGAGCTACGCCAGCAAGGGCCGCCGTGAGCTGCCGGCGGACACCGTGCTGCTCGACGGCGACGTCGAGTCGCTCGGGCGCGGTGGCACCTTCCTCGGCCAGCACATCTGGACGTCGTTACGCGGCGTCGCGGTGCAGATCAACGCCTTCAACTTCCCGGTCTGGGGACCACTCGAGAAGCTGGCCCCGGCCTTCCTGGCCGGGCGGCCGAGCCTGATCAAGCCGGCCAGCCCCACCGCGTTCCTGACCCACCGCACGATCGAGCTGATGGTCGAGTCCGGCTTCTTGCCGGAAGGTTCGGTGCAGTTGATCGCCGGCAGCGCCGGCGATCTCTTCGACCACCTGACCGAGCAGGACATGGTGAGCTTCACTGGTTCGGCGAGCACGGCCGCCCGGCTGCGGACCACTCCGTCCGTCGTCGCCAACGCCGTCCGGTTCAACGTCGAGGCCGACTCGCTCAACTGCTCGATCCTCGGCCGGGACGCCGGACCCGGAACGCCGGAGTTCGACCTGTTCGTCAAGGGCCTGACCACCGAGATGACGGTCAAGGCAGGACAAAAGTGCACGGCGATCCGCCGGGCGATCGTGCCCGACGAACTGCTCGGCCCGGTGGCCGAGGCCGCCGCGGCTCGGCTGGCCAAGGTCAGCGTCGGCAACCCGGCGAACCCCGATGTCCGGATGGGCGCGCTCGCCGGGCTCGAACAGCGCGAAGAGGTGCGCCGCTCGCTCAAGGCCCTCATCGACGCCGGTCGGGTGATCTTCGGCGACCCGGACCACGTCGACGTGGTGGACGCCAGCGCGGAACGCGGGGCGTTCATGTCCCCCGTCCTGATCCAGGCCGATGGTGAGCGTCGCGAGCCGCACGAGGTCGAGGCCTTCGGTCCGGTGAGCACGTTGATGGGCTACGCCAGCGTCGCCGACGCCATCGCGTTGGCCGCCCGGGGGAAGGGCAGCCTCGTCGCCTCGTTGGTCACCCACGATCCCGACGTCGCCCGCGAGATCACGCTGGGAGTGGCGCCCTGGCACGGTCGGCTACTCGTACTCGACCGCGACAACGCCGGCGAATCGACCGGCCACGGATCGCCACTGCCCGCGCTCGTGCACGGCGGCCCTGGTCGCGCCGGTGGCGGAGAGGAGATGGGCGGCATACGCGGTGTCCACCACCACATGCAGCGCACCGCCGTACAGGGCTCGCCGCGGATGCTGACCCGGATCACCGGACGCTGGATGCCCGGCGCGGAGAGGTCGATCAGCGACGTCCACCCGTTCCGGAAATCCCTCCGGGAACTGCGGATCGGCGACTCGGTCGTGGGCGGCCCCCGCACCGTCACGGCCGAGGACATCGCGCACTTCGCCGACTTCACCGGTGACACCTTCTACGCTCACACCGACGCCGCCGCCGCCGCGGCCAACCCCTTCTTCGACGGCATCGTGGCCCACGGCTACCTGGTCGTCTCACTGGCCGCGGGGCTGTTCGTCGACCCCGAGCCGGGGCCGGTGCTGGCCAACTACGGCATCGACAACCTCCGCTTCCTGACGCCCGTGTACCCCGGCGACGAGCTGACCGTGACGCTGACCTGCAAGGCGATCACCCCCCGCGGCGACAGCGAGCACGGCGAGGTCCGCTGGGCCGCCGACGTCACCAAGCAGACCGCGGATTCCGTCGCCAAGTACGACGTCCTGACCATGGTGGCCAAGGAGTGGGCTTCATGAGCGCGGCGGTTGACCGGCTGCAGCAGCACTTCGACGACACGATCGCCCACGAGCACCGCATCGAGCCCCGGGACTGGATGCCGGACGGATACCGCAAGACGATGATTCGTCAGATCGCCCAGCACGCGCACTCGGAAATTATCGGCATGCAACCCGAGGGCAACTGGATCACGCGGGCGCCCTCGCTGCGCCGCAAGGCGATCCTGCTGGCGAAGGTGCAGGACGAAGCCGGGCACGGCATGTACCTCTACTCGGCCGCCGAGACCCTCGGCGCCGACCGGGCTGACCTCACCGACAAGCTGGTCCACGGCCGGCAGAAGTACTCCTCGATCTTCAACTATCCGACGCTGTCCTACGCCGACGTCGGAGTGATCGGCTGGCTGGTCGACGGCGCCGCGATCTGCAATCAGG
>JALZBL010000304.1 GCA_030947395.1 Actinomycetota bacterium
CGACAACACCGAGGACGAGTTCACTCACTTCACCTTTATCAACGCCTACCTGAAGGCGCGCGGGGGGGCCGAGGTCAATCTGGGGCGCTTCCGCACACTGCCGAGCAGCAAGGCCACGGGCGCGCAGCAGGTCAAGCGGCTGACGAACCTGATGGAGCTGACCGTGGACACCACCTGGTGGACGCGGTACCGCAGCCCCAATATGAACCCGGACCTCGGCGGCACGTTCCCGCCGGCCGTTCCCGGGCTGCTCAAGGGCAGGTTCCCGGCCATCCCCCGCTCCGACGCCGACCTGAAGCCGGAGAAGCACCTGCAGGCGATCGCCAACACGGCCGGCTTTCACTTCGCCACGATCGAGCAGGGCGGCACCAGCCTCTACCCGCAGCTGGCCCAGCGGGTCAAGGACAAGGAGGTGCTACGCGTCCTGCTCAGTATTGGACCGACCGAGACGATGCACTTCCAGACCTGGATGGACAAGGCCGGCAATGCCCCGGCGCTGAAGGACCCGACCAACGGACTGGAGTTTCCCGATCTGAACTCGCCGCCGTTCGGCGGTGAGCTGTTCCAGACCAACCTGATCATGCCCGAGCCGACGGTCTTCCTCAGCCGGAAGTTCCCAGTCTGCTCGATCATCCGGCCCACCGAGACCCACGGCGCGGCCATGGGTGCCCTGCAGTTCCTGACCGCCGACGGACTGTTCCGCGGCCAGTCGCCGGCGTTCTTCGCGTTCATGACCGAGCTCGCCAAGGCCGCGGACGCGGCCCGTCCGTAGCGGTACGGGTCAGTCGAGCGTCGTCATTCTCGGGCGCCCTCCCCGGGAATGACGGCGCCGACGCTCAGGCCGCGGGAGGCGACGGGGGCTGGACGATCGAGGTCGTGGTCTGTCCGTAAGCGGCGAACCGGTCGATGACCTCCTCGAGGTGCTCGACCGAGCGGACGTGGGCGGTGAGGACGTAGCAGTCATCGCCGGTGATGCGCCGGCAGTCGACGACCTCGGGCGTGCTCTGCGCGACCTCGGCGATCAGGCGCAGATTTATCGAATCCAGCAAACCTTCTACGGCAACACCGACGAGTGGCAGGGCTGGCCGGCGCAGACGTCGACCACCTTGCCGCCCGGCTGCAGGAAGTCGGAGATCTGCGTCTGCGCGGCGGGCGTGCTGCGGGGATTCTGGTGTGGGTCGATGTTGTGCGCGCTCGCGACCGGGGGGATGTTCGCCACCGGTGGCGGCTGCACCCGTCCGGGACCGCTGTCCCAGATCTCGATCGCCGAGCCGGCGAATGGGTAGTGGCCGATCGCCGGAATCCCGTAGAGGAGATTGCGATCCCGGGCCCGGACCGGATCGAGCGCGGGCTGGTAGGCGCTCGCCCCGATCGTCCGCGCCTCCGCCGCCCCGGCATACATGCTGACCTGGAAGTCTCCGTAGGCCTGCTGCATGAGCACCGCGTGGGCGGGAGTATCGGGCAGCGGATGCACGGTCATCTGCTGGGCGTAGCCATCGGGATCGCCACGGTCCCACAGCTGCTGGATCACGTCGAGGACGACCGGATACAGCGACTGGTCGGGGTAAACGTTGTCCAGGATGATCTTGAACGGCGCGAAGTCGGTGCTCCGCTGCACGAGCAGGTTGCCGTAGTCCATGCCGGTGACCCCCAGCACCGCCCGATTGAAGTCGGGGGCCACGGCGGTGGTCAGTCCCCCTTCGATGCCACCCTGGCTGTTGCCGTCGTAATACAGGTGCGACTTGTCGAGCACGGAATGGCCGGCCTGCTGGAACGCCGGATTGGCGGCGAACCCTGGCGAGCCCAGCATCAGCCGTCCCAAGAACAGGGTGTTCAGCACGCCCTGCTGGAGGCGGTCGACCAACCTCGGGAAGAGGCTGAGGTTCGTCACCGCGGTGGCGGCGAAGCCGGTATCGCCCTGGGCCAGGCCCCACGAGTCGGTCGCGCAGAAGGCCATGTTGTGCTGCGTGGCCAGGGCCTGGACCCAACTGTCGGTCACCTCGGAATGTGACCCGAGCAGGCCGTGGCCATAGAGTGAGATGCGTGCCGGCGAGCTGGGCGTCGCCGAGGTCGGGACGATGCACTCGAACGGCGCGGTGGCGACGTTGCCCGCGGCCTGAGTCGGCAGCGCGTCGGGCTTGCTCGAGGCGTAGTGGAACCCGGTGGTGGCGGTCGGCCCGCAGGTGACCAGATAGCAGGGGACCGAGAAGGTCCCCTGCACGTCGCGCAGCTGCGGGGTGAGCGAAGTCGTGCGGCTGACCTGGAAGGCGGGCGTGTGCCCCTGGAGCTTGCCGTCGGCGAGGTTGTGATCGCCGAGCCGGCCGAACGCGTTGTTGCGGATCGACAGCAGCCGCGTGGTCAGGTTCCGGGTGGAGGCGACGGTGAAGTCCCAGGCTTCGTAGAGCCCGGACCGCGGGATCCCGGCCCGCCTCAGGGCAGCGAAGATCTGGGCGTAGCGGGTGCGCTGCGAACGCTCCTTCGCGGGCAGCCGGCGGTGGTCACGCAGCTTCGCAAACCAGGCCGGCGCGCTGAGCCGACGGCCACCGGCGTTACGCAGGTTCCGCATCGCCACCACGTAGGTGTGGCCTTCGGTGAACTGCCTGCCCGGAAGGATCAGCAGGTCGGTGGCCTGAGGCGTGCTGGCATTGCCGTCCAGCTGCGTGTAGATCAGCTGCCGGGCGCCGCTCGTCTCGTCGATGACCACGATCGGCTGCCGCTTGGCGAACGCCCGCTGCAGGTTCAACACCCCGGCCGCGCCGGTTCGGGCCAGCGCCTTCGCGTTGTCCAGGCCCGGCACGTGGACGATCATCGCGCTGCCCGGGCTGAAGCCGTCGTTGCGGTCGTACTCGGAAACGCTGATTCGTCGTCCGCTGGCGGCTGCCGGCATCGCCTTGGCCGGTAGCCGGACTCGCAGTCCCGTGGGCGTGGAGCGATCCGGCCGGGCGAACAGGTTGCTGGGGAACGGCATCAGACTATCTCGGCTCCCGGCGCGGCGATCCTCGACCTCGGCTCAGCAGTCCATCGAGC
>JALZBL010000305.1 GCA_030947395.1 Actinomycetota bacterium
CCGCATTGGATCTCGCGGGCATCCCGTTGCACGCCGCCGAGCGCACCGATGAGCATCCGATCGTCCTCGCCGGGGGGCACGCCGCGTTCAACCCCGAGCCGATCGCCGACTTCGTCGACGCGGCGGTCCTCGGGGACGGCGAGCAGGTCGTCGGCGCGATCACCGACCTGGTGCGGGACTGGAAGGCGGCCGGACGCCCCGGCGGCCGCGAGCAGCTGCTGCTGCGCCTGGCTGCGACCGGTGGCGTCTACGTCCCGCGCTTCTACGACGTCACCTATCTGCCCGACGGACGGATCGCGGCAGTGCGCCCCAACCGGGCCGGCGTCCCGGAGCGGGTGAGCAAGCACACCGTCATGAATCTCGACGAGTGGCCCTACCCGAAGACCCCGCTTGTCCCGCTCGCCGAGTCGGTGCACGAACGGATGTCGGTGGAGATCTTCCGCGGCTGCACCCGCGGCTGCCGCTTCTGCCAGGCCGGCATGATCACCCGCCCGGTCCGCGAGCGCTCGATCGACACGATCGGCTCGATGGTCGAGCAGGGCCTGCGCGCGACCGGATTCGAGGAGGTCGGGCTGCTGTCGCTGTCGAGCGCCGACCACTCCGAGATCGGCGAGCTGTCCAAGCAGCTTGCCGACCGCTACGCCGAGGACAAGATCAGCCTGTCGCTCCCGTCCACCCGAGTCGACGCGTTCAACATCGACCTGGCCAACGAGTTCAGCCGCAACGGCCGCCGCTCCGGGCTGACGTTTGCGCCCGAGGGCGGCTCGGAACGGCTGCGCCGGGTGATCAACAAGATGGTTAGCAAGGACGACCTGATCCGCACCGTCTCGACCGCGTATGCGCAGGGCTGGCGCCAGGTGAAGCTGTACTTCATGTGCGGGCTGCCCACCGAGACCGACGAGGACGTCCTCGAGATCGCGGAACTGGCGCACGACGTCATCCGCGCCGGGCGCAGGGTCACAGCTAGCTTGGACATCCGCTGCACCGTGTCGATCGGCGGGTTCGTGCCGAAGCCGCACACGCCGTTCCAGTGGGCCGCCCAGTGCGACCCGCAGACCGTGAACACGCGGCTGCGCAAATTGCGGGCGGCGATCAACTCCGAGCGCTCGCTCGGCCGCAACGTGGGCCTGCGCTACCACGACGGCGAGCCGTCGCTGGTCGAGGGACTGCTCAGCCGCGGCGACCGCCGGGTGGGCGCGGTGATCGAACGGGTCTGGCGCGACGGCGGGCGCTTCGACGGCTGGTCCGAGCACTTTTGCTATGAGCGCTGGGTTTCCGCGGCCGCCGCCGAGCTGCGCGGGACGGCCGATCTCGCCTGGTTCACCACTCGCGAGCGCGACGGCGACGAGGTGCTGCCCTGGGACCACCTCGACTCCGGGCTGGACAAGCAGTGGCTCTGGGACGACTGGCAGGATTCGCTCGGCGAGTTCGAGCAGGACGACTGCCGCTGGACGCCGTGTTTCGACTGCGGCGTGTGCTCGAACCTGGGCACCGACATCCAGGTAGGACCGACCGGTCGCGCGCTGCTGCCGCTCGCCCCGTCCGCCCCGCGCTCGTGAGGCCCGTCCTCGTCAGGCCCGAACTCGGCATACGGGGCCGCAGAAGATGGGACCTGGGCAGATGGGACGGGCGGAGCTGATGGCGCGGCGCGTCCCGTCCGGGCCGCCACCCCCGCCGGTGGTGCAGCGGATCCGGCTGCGCTACGCCAAGCGGGGCCGGCTGCGGTTCACCTCGCACCGCGACTTCGCCCGCGCGTTCGAGCGGGCGCTGCGCCGCGCCGAGGCGCCGATGGCGTACTCGGCCGGCTTCAGCCCCCATCCGAAGATCAGCTACGTCGGCGCCGCGCCCACCGGGGTCGCCAGCGAGGCCGAGTACCTCGAGATCGGCCTGGCCCGCATTGTCGATCCGGTGCAACTGTGCACGGCGATCGACGCCGCGCTGCCGGACGGCCTGGACATCGTCGAGGCCGTCCCGGCCGGCCCGGGATCGCTGGCCGAGCGCGTGCAGGCCTCGCACTGGCGACTGGAACTGCCCGCGGATCACGCAGCCGTCAGCGGCGCCGTCGCAGCCTTTCTGGCCTGCGACTCGCTCGAGGTCGAGCGGCCCACCAAGGGCGGGACGCGCACCATCGACGCGCGCGGCGCGGTGCTGTCCGCCGACGTGTCGAACGGCACCGGTCACCCCGAGGGCGCGCCTCGTGCGATAATGGAGTTGGTCGTCCGGCAGGTCACCCCAGCTGTACGGCCCGATGACGTCCTCGCAGCACTGCGTCGCGTCGCCGGTCTCGCCCTCGTTGCACCGCCGGTGGTAGTGCGCCTGGCGCAGGGACCGCTCGACGCCAGGGGAGCGGTCGGCGATCCGCTGGCCGCCGACCGTGCAGCCGTGACCACGCCGTTGTAGCTCGACCCAGACCGGGTTGTCGTTGGGACAGCAGCAAGAACCCGATGCAGACTTCGCCGGCGACTTTCGAAGGGCGCCGGCCACAACCGCCCTCGTGCGGCCGCGGTTCGTCGTTGGACGACCGTGCCCGGGGGTTGAGAACGGAGTGACCCGAGCACATGCTCGTTGATGACACACACCCAGGCGGCGATCCGGCTGCCACCGCCGAGGGACGCCCCCGAAGGCGTGCCAAGAAGGCCGCACCGACGGGCAACCGTGCGGCCAAGCGTCCGGCCGGTGCTGCCGAGCCGACCGCACCGAGGGCCAAGGTTGCCAAAGTGCGGGTCTCGGCACTTGCCAGGGAACTGGGCCGCACCAGCAAGGTGATCCTGGCCCGCTTGGCCGAGCTGGACGAGGCTGCCACCAGCGCGTCCTCCTCGGTCGCGGAGAGCGTCGCCGAGCGGGTCCGCGAGAGCTTTCGGGCCACGGACCAGGGCGCCGACGCGATCGCTGACGAGACCGCCGACGAACAGCCCGAGAGCGCGGCCCTGACCGAGCCTGGCAGCGTGGCACCGGCTGTCCTGTTCGTCGCGCCCGAGGCGGGCGAGCGGCCGGCCCGGCGCCGGCGGGCGGGGAAGGCCCCAGCT
>JALZBL010000306.1 GCA_030947395.1 Actinomycetota bacterium
GGTCGTAGCGCACGATCCCCAAGCCGGTGAGGACGGCGTTCACCGCCAGTTGGAAGCCCAGCACGATGCCGTAGCTGGCCCAGAACACCCGGCGTCGGAGCAGACGGGTGCGCAGCACGAACAGGTCGCCGACGACCACCAGCACGACGGCCACCGCGACGCCACCGGTGTAGGTCACGGCCCCGCGCCTCGATCGGGTGTCGCAGCCACCGCCGGCGGGTCGTCCGGCCGGTCGTCCGGCACGTCGTCGAGCCTCCAGTCCGGGCGCAGGCGACCCACGGCCTCGAGGGTGAGAATGGCGCACACCGGGATGACCAGGAAGAAGAGCAGTTCTTCCAGCGGCAGGCGGCCCAGGCGCGGGCCGAGCAGGTACCGGTAATCGAAGGACCACCATTCGGCCCGCACGGCCAACCCATCCCAGGCGATGAACACCGCCGCCACCGGCACGATCGCGGCGGCCGCCCGGCGCCACCGCCGGTACACCCGGGCACCCATGACCACCTCCAGCGGCAGCGTGCCGAGCAGGCATCCGAGCATCAGGCCGAGGTAGGTCAGGTGACGCATCGCCGGAGTCAGAACCCGGCGGCCTGGGCTCGCCGCTTGACCTCGGTCCCCCGGTTGCCCTGCAGCGCGTCGACCGCCGTGCCGGGCAGGGAGTCATCGGCGCGAAACAGCCAGTCGATGATCTCGGCGTCGGAATAGCGGGCATCGCGGAGCAACGTGATCACACCGGGTAGCCCCTTGACTGGACCGCCGTCGCCGAGCAACGCCGCCGGGATCGAGGGCGGCGCGCCCTCTTCGCGCACGGCGACAAGGTGACCGTCGCGCACCATCTGGTGCACCCGGGTCAGTGGCACGCCGAGCCGCTCGGCGACGAGGGGGAAAGTGAGCAGATCGAGGTCGAGGGAGGACAGGTCGTTCGCCATGCCAACCAGCCTGCCACCTGGCTCGGCGAGCGTGGATCAGAGGCGGCGGCGCGAGGCAATGGACCGGCTCACCACGAAGGTGACGAGGGCGGTGAACACCCCGAGCAGCAGCCCGATCAGGATCGCCGCCCCGACCGACTGACCGGTGATGAGCGCGATGACGACGTAGATGACGAACGCGATGGCACCGGCGATGACACTGCTGCGGACGTCTCCGCTGAAGGCTGGCATGGCTCACTCTGTCAGGAAGTCGGAGGCGCGCGCTACCCGCCACGTCTCTTCCGGCGGCGCCGGGGAGCGGCGAGCGTCGTCGGCGGTGAACGCGGCGTGGCCTTCGACCCACCGCTGGAGCTGGATCCCGGTGACGAGCTGGCTCGGGAACGGATCGCCGGCCAGTCCGCGCCGGATACCGTCCAGCGGCAATGTCGATCGCGCGGCGGCAAGCACGATGTTGCCGTAGCGGCGACCAGCCAGCACGCCCTTGTCCGTGATGAGCAGCGCCTGCGGCAGGGCGCCGAGCAGCCCGGCCACCACGCGCCGGGTGTACTCCAGGCCGCCACCGTCGCCGACGTTGGCTACGACCAGGCCCTCCGGGCGCAGGATCCGGGCGACGTCGACGAAGAACTCCGCGGTGGTCAGCTCGGCCGGTACCCGTCCCCCGGCGAAGGCGTCGAGCACCACCGCGTCCGCCCGGCCGCGTCCCAGCCCGGCCACGCCGGCCCGGCCGTCGACCGCCCTGATCCGCACGCGCACATAGCGGGCGAAGGGCAGGCGGGCCCGGACCAGTTCGGTCAGCTCGACGTCGGGCTCGCAGACGATGTGGGTGCTGCCGGGGCGCACCGCGCTGAGGTAGCGGACCAGCGTGCCCGCGCCCCCTCCAACGTGCGTCACGGCCAGCGGGCCGGCGGGCAGCGCGTCGAAGATTCGGGCGGCCCAGCGCATGTACTCGAAATCGAGGTAGGACGGCTCGTCGAGGTCGACGTAGGACTGGCGCACCCGATCCAGCAGGAGCACCCGGCCGCCCGGCCGGTCGGCGTCGAGCAGGATCTCCACCCGGTCCGGATCGCCGGAGCGCCGCGTGGAGCGCAGCTGCGAAGCCATGCCGACGACCCTACGGTCGCCGCGTATGCCCGGGTCGCGGGAGTTCCCGGGTGGAACCGGGAGCCGCTGCCCGGCGCTGCTGAACCGGGCCGAGGCCGGGCGCTGGGTAGGATCAGGCGCCGTGCAGGTCGCGGTGGATCCCCTTCTCGGCCGCGTGCTGGAGGGTCGCTACCGGATCCGCGCGCGGCTGGCGGTCGGCGGTATGTCGACCGTCTACACCGCGGTCGACGAACGGCTCGATCGCGAGGTCGCGGTCAAGGTCATGTCGGCATCCTTGTCGGCTGATCCGGTGTTCGTCGACCGGTTCGCCCGCGAAGCGCGCACCGCGGCCAAGCTGTCCCACGTCAACGCGGTGTCGGTCTACGACCAGGGCAGCGACGGGGGCAGCATCTTCCTGGTCATGGAGCTGGTACGCGGCCGCACGCTGCGCGACCTCCTCCGGGAGCGGGGTCGCCTCTCCCCCGCCGAAGCGGTCTCCATCATGGAACCGGTCCTCGCCGCACTGGCCGCAGCCCACCGCGCCGGCCTCGTGCACCGCGACGTCAAACCGGAGAACATCCTGCTCTCCGACGAGGGCCTGGTGAAGGTCGCCGACTTCGGACTGGCCCGGGCGGTGGAGGCCAACGCAGCCTCGACCCGGACTGGTCTGATGATGGGCACCGTCGCCTACAGCTCGCCGGAACAGTTCCGCGGCAGCAGCGCCGACATCCGCTCCGACGTGTACTCCGCCGGAATCGTGCTGTTCGAGCTGCTGACCGGCCGCCCGCCCTACGCCGGTGCGGACGCAATGGCGGTGGCCTACCAGCACGTCCATCACGACGTCCCGCCACCGTCGGCGTTACAACGGGGCATCGCGCCGCCGCTGGATGCGTTGCTGCGTCGGGTCACCGCCCGGGAACCTATGCGCCGCCCGCCCGACGCCGGTGCATTCCTCGGCGAGCTGCACGACGTGCGGCGCGAGCTGCGGCTGCCCGTGTTGCCAGTAC
>JALZBL010000307.1 GCA_030947395.1 Actinomycetota bacterium
GGCCGATCCCACCACCCCGGTGGGCGGGTCGAGGCGGTCGAGACGGAACAGCCGCTCTGCCCTCCGGTCGCGCGCGGTCCGGCCCGAGTCGGCAAGGAGGATCGAGGCCACCGCCTCCACCACCGGCTCGGGACCGCTCAGGCCGGCGACCGACGCCAGCCCGGAAATGACGTCGGCGAGCGCCGCCGCGTCAGCGGCGTTCCAACCGGCGGTCAGCGCGATGGGGTACTGGGAAGAGGAGTGCACCGCCAGCACGGTCGGGTCATCGGCCCGCAGCGCGCACCACAGCGCGTCGCGACCGACCGCCAGGGCCGAGCCGAGAACCGTGTTGCCGACCGGGTCCGCGGCCAGGGCGGCCGTCACCGCGGCCCGCACGTCGCCGGGACGGTGGGGCACCAGCACTCGCATGCCGCCAGGCTCGCAGGATCCGGTCCACCCGGCATCCGATTTGGCCGACCCGACCGGATCGGGCCTGTTCTCCGCAAACGCTTGCACGCTCTACGGTGCGCGTGACCCGCATCACCGGGTCCACTGCCGACCGAGGAGAACCGCGTGACCGCAACCGATCCCACCACCGGCGGACGGCACGAGTACGCCGACGGCTACGTCGCGGTGGCCGAGAGCGCCGACTTCGCCGCATTGCGGCGAATCTTTCGGCGCTTCGTGTTCCCGATGACCGCGCTGTTCCTCGGGTGGTACTTCCTCTACGTACTGCTGTCCAACTACGCGACGGGCTTCATGGGCAAAGAGGTGTTCGGCAACGTCCACGTGGGCACCGTCTTCGGTCTGCTGCAGTTCGTCTCGACGTTCGCCATCACCATCGCCTACGCCCGCTGGGCTGACCGGGTATTCGACGACAAGGCCGCCGAGCTGTCGGAGCGGGTTTCCTCGCACGTGGCCACGCTCGACGGGACCGAGCGATGAGCCCCCGCGTGGTCGCAGCCGCGGCGGTCGGTGAGCCGGCGGTCAACATCGCGATCTTCGCCGGGTTCGTCGTCATCACCCTGGCGATCGTCTTCCGGGTGTCGCGCCGCAATGCCAGCGCGGCTGACTTCTACGCCGGCGGACGCAACTTCACCGGCCCGCAGAACGGCATCGCGCTGGCCGGTGACTACCTATCCGCGGCCAGCTTCCTCGGCATCGCCGGAGCCATCGCAATCTACGGTTACGACGGTTTCCTGTTCTCCATCGGCTTCCTGGTCGCGTGGCTGGTTGCCCTGCTGCTGGTGGCCGAGCTATTGCGCAACACCGGACGGTTCACGATGGCCGACGTGCTCTCGTTCCGGCTGCGGCAGCGACCGGTGCGCACGGCCGCCGGGGTTTCGACGCTGGTGGTTTCGCTGTTCTACCTGCTGGCCCAGATGGCCGGGGCGGGCGGCCTGGTCGCGCTGCTGCTGGGTATCGAGAGCAAGTCCGGGCAGGGCGTCGTGATCGCTGTGGTCGGAGTGATCATGATCGCCTACGTCCTCATCGGCGGCATGAAGGGCACCACCTGGGTGCAGATCATCAAGGCGTCGCTGCTCATCGTCGGCGCCGGGGTGATGACGGTCTGGGTGCTCGGCAAGTACGGCTTCAACCTCTCCGACGTTATGGGGGGTGCGGTCGAGAAGGGTGGCAAGACCGGCGCGGCCCTGCTCGACCCCGGCAAGCAGTACGGCAAGACCGGGACGACCAAGCTCGACTTCATCTCCCTCGGCCTGGCCCTGGTGCTCGGTACGGCCGGTTTGCCGCACGTGCTGATGCGCTTCTACACCGTGCCGTCGGCCAAGGAGGCCCGGCGCAGCGTGGTGTGGGCGATCTGGCTGATCGGTATCTTTTACCTGTTCACCTTGGTCCTCGGCTACGGCGCCGGCGCGCTCGTCGGACCGCAGAAGATCCTGGCCGCACCCGGCAAGGCCAACTCGGCCGCCCCCCTGCTGGCCTACGAGCTCGGCGGCACGATCCTGCTCGGCATCATCGCCGCGGTCGCCTTCGCCACCATCCTGGCCGTGGTGGCCGGGCTGGCCATCACCGCCAGCGCGTCTTTCGCCCATGACGTCTACAACAACGTCATCAAGAACGGCACCGTGAGCAGTCAGGACGAGGTGCGGGTCGCGCGGATCACAGTGGTCGTGATCGGAGTGGTCGCGATCTTCGGCGGCATTCTGGCCAACGGCCAGAACATCGCCTTCCTCGTGGCACTGGCCTTCGCAATCGCGGCCAGCGCGAACCTGCCGACGATTCTCTACTCGCTGTTCTGGCGGCGGTTCAACACCCGCGGTGCGCTGTTCAGCATCTACGGCGGACTGATCTCCTGCCTGGTGCTGATCGCCTTCTCGCCGGTTGTCTCCGGCAAGCCGGCCGGCCCGGGCGGCAAGAGCCTGTCGATGATCACCGACCCCTCGGTCGACTTCCACTGGTTCCCGCTCGACAACCCGGGACTGGTGAGCATTCCGCTGTCGTTCTTGCTGGGCATCATCGGCACCCTGACCTCCCGGGAGCGATCGGAGGACGCGAAGTTCGCCGAGATGGAGGTGCGCAGCCTCACCGGCGCCGGCGCCGAGAAGGCGGTCCCCCACTGACCGATCGGCCGCACGCTCGCGGGCAGGCGAACGCGGGGCGTCGCCGTACGGGCGGACCTCTAAGCTGCCGGGCATGGCTGCCGACGCCGCCGACCCCGCTGCCCAGCCCGGGCGGGTGGTGCTGCGCGATCCGGCGGCCATCAAGGCGCTGGCCCACCCGGCCCGGCTCGCGGTGCTCGATGAGTTCGCGAAGCATCGCGTCCTGACGGCCACCGAGGGCGCCGACATCGCCGGGCTCAGCCCATCGGCGATGAGCTACCACCTGCGGGCGCTGGCCAAGTGGGGAATCATCACGCCAGTCGAGTCAAGCGATGGGCGCGAGCGTCGGTGGAAGTTGGCCGAAGGTGGCTTCTCGATCATCCCGGACCAGCCGGCCGCCTCGGCCGCGGCCTCGACGCTGCTCGTGGCGCGCCTGCTCGAGCGCCAGCGCCGCGCAGTGCTGGGC
>JALZBL010000051.1 GCA_030947395.1 Actinomycetota bacterium
GGCCGGCTTTCTGTTCGGCCTGAACTTCGCGTTCGGCAGCACTATGGGCTTCGCGCCCGGGGTGAAGGCCTTCGCCGCCGCCGTGCTCGGGGGCATCGGCAACATTCGCGGCGCCATGCTCGGCGGCCTGCTGCTCGGCGTCGTGGAGAACCTGGTGCCGCTGGTGCCGTTCATCGGGATCGAATGGACCGACGTTGTGGCCTTCGTGGTACTCGTCTTGGTGCTCATGTTCCGCCCGAGCGGCATCCTCGGTGAGCGTCTGGGCCGAGCGGCATGAACCGGATCTCCGCTCGTTCGGAACTGCTCAAGCGGCTGGCCGCCTGCCTGGCCGGCTCCCTGGTGTTGGCCATGATGATCGGTTCTCAGGAGGGCACCCAGGAGGACTACTCCTACGCCTTCCGGCAGGCGATCCTCAACCCCCGGGTCTTCGCGTTCCTGGGCCTGGGGCTGCTCATCTTCCTGGCCATGACGTTTCGGCCACTCGTCGCGCCTTACCTGAGCCGCCCGGGGGTCTGGCCGTTCGTTTCTGGTTTCCTGGGCGTCGTCGCCGCCCAGTTCCTCATGCACTGGTACGACGGCGTGGGCGATGCCAAGTTCAGCACGGTGGCCGCCGCCGTCGCCAATACCCCGAACGCGTCCGCGCTGGCCACCGCGTTCTTCGCCTGGCTGGCCTGGACCCAGTTGGCCGTCGTGTTCGTCCTCGGCGCCGTCGCGTTGGCGCGCCGGATTCGCTCCCTCGCCTTCGCCGTGGCGGCTTTGGCCATCGTCGCCGGCGCCGTGTGCTTCCTGGCCCACCGCAACGTGGTGAGCGTGGCCGGTGGTATCGACCACTCCCTCGGCTACGGCGTGGCGATGCTCGGATACCTGGTCATGGCGGTCGCGCTGGTCGGCGCCGCGCTGTCGGACTCCGAGGTGGCGCAGACCCGGGCCGTGGTCAATGCGGCCTTGGCCTTCCGACCCGGCCTGCCGCTGGTCGGTCTGGGCGTCGTGGTCGGGTTGATCGCCTTCTTCGGCGCGACCTGGTTCTCCCCGCGCAGCCGCAACCTCGACCTGACCGGCACCAGCGACATTTTCAGCGGCCAGGGGCTCCCGTCGATCGCCACCCAGTATCTGGGCTGGTTGGGATGGCTGCTGCTGGCGGTCTCGGTGGTGCTCGCCGGCGCCGCCGTCTGGCTGCGCAACCGGATGGTCGGCTGGATCGGGGCAGCGGTCGGCCTTGGGTCGGTCCTGCTGACGCTCGTCACCCTGTACGACATCAGCGACCTGGGCGGGCAGCAGCAGTTCAACGGCGCAACCGGGCCGTGGCAGAACCTGGGCACCGGTGGCTGGATGGCCTGCGGGGCCTTCTTCTGCCTGGCCGGCGCGGGCTTCGTCGTCGCCACCACCGAGGGCCGCGTCGCCGTCCCGGCCGATCCGGGCGACGACGGCGCCGCGGCGGACCGCTCGGCGTCGGCCAGCTTCCTGTCCGCCCCGGGCGCCGCCCGCACGGGGATCATGGTCGCGCTGGCCGCGGCCCTGTTCTACCCGCCCACCGCGACCGGCTTCTGGCAGCAGGTGCTGGTGTCGGAGATCGGGATCTACGTCCTGCTCGCGGTAGGCCTGAACGTGGTGGTCGGCTGGGCCGGTCTGCTCGACCTGGGTTTCATCGCCTTCTACGCCATCGGGTCCTACACGACGGCCTACTTGGTCGGATCCCTGCCGATCAAGCCACCATCCTGGCTGCATATGAGCCCGCTGCTGGCGATCCCGTTCGCCATCTCGATCTGCCTTCTTGCCGGCTTCGCGCTCGGTGCGCCGACCCTGCGCCTGCGCGGGGACTACCTGGCCATCGTCACCCTCGGGTTCGGCGAGATCATCCGGATCATCGCCGTGAACGCGAACGCGGTAACCAACGGCAGCCGGGGGCCGTCGATCCAGGTCCCGCACCCGGTGATCCACCTCGGGCCGATCCGTCTCACCTGGGGCCTGGCCCAGTTGCAGTACTGGTACCTGCTCCTGGTGCTGATCGTCCTGGTCGTGCTGGCCTTCCGTCGGCTCGAGGCCTCCCGGCTCGGACGGGCCTGGGCGGCCATCCGAGAGGACGAGATCGCGGCCCAGGCCACCGGGGTCAACACGGTGCGGGTCAAGCTGCTCGCCTTCGCCATCGGGGCGTCGACGTCCGGTCTGGCCGGCGTGTTCTTCGCCAGTCAGGTCGGCTTCTTCAATCCGGACAACTTCGTGCTGACCAACTCGATCCTCGTCGTGGCCTACGTCGTGTTCGGCGGCATGGGTTCGCTGCCCGGAGCGATGGCCGGCGCGGCCATGCTGACCTGGCTGCCGGAGTTCCTGAAGGACCAGGTGCCGGCGGCCGACCGCACCATGTGGATCGGCGCGGTGCTGCTGCTCATGATGATCTTCCGGCCGGCCGGCCTGATCCCCGCCCGTAGGCGCCGGGCCGAGCTGACCGGATTCGACGATCAGTCCAGCGCCGAGTCCAGAGCCGTACCCATCGGCGAAGGCATGGGGGCAATGCGATGACCACCGAGCAGCTGGCGCCGGACCGATCGGCCGCCGACGAGCTGGTCTTCGACGTCGAGCACGTGACCCTGCGCTTCGGCGGGGTGACCAGCCTCAACGACGTGTCGCTGCAGATGCGCCGCGGCGAGATCCTGGCCATCATCGGTCCGAACGGGGCCGGCAAGACCTCGCTGTTCAACTCCCTGACTGGGGTCTACTCGCCCCAGGAGGGATCCATCATCCTGCGGGCCCGGGCCCGTTCCGAACCGGTCAGCGTGATCGGGCAGTCGACCCACGTGGTGAACCGGCTCGGCGTGGCCCGCACGTTCCAAAACATCCGGCTCTTCCCGGCCCTGACCGCGTTGGAGAACGTCAAGGTCGGCGTCGAGACCCGGCAGAAGTCGGGACCGGTGGCGGCCATGCTCGGCTTACCTCGGCAACGGCGCGAGGAGCGGGAGAGCACGCAGCGCGCCTACGAGCTGCTGCTACGGGTGGGTCTGGAGCGGCGAGCCAACGACATCGCCGGGTCCCTCGCCTACGGCGAGCAGCGCCGGCTGGAGATCGCCCGCGCGCTCGGCACCAGCCCGGGCGTCGTCCTGCTCGACGAGCCCGCCGCCGGCACCAACCCGGTCGAGAAGCGCGAACTGGCCACCCTGATCAAGAGCATCAACGTCGACGACGGTATCGACGTGCTGCTCATCGAACACGATATGAAGCTGGTCATGTCGGTGGCCGATCGACTGGTCGTGCTCAACTTCGGCGAGAAGATCGCCGAGGGTTCACCGGAGCAGATCCAACGGGATCCGGTAGTGGTTGCCGCCTACCTCGGCACGTCGGCCGACGAGGTCTCGGCGAACCTGACCGACCAACCTGAGCTGCACCGCATCGACACCGCGACCTCCCTGACCGAGCTGACCCACCAGGATCGCCCCCGGACCGGAGAAACGTCATGAGCTTGCTCGAGGTCGAGGACGTCGAAGTCCGCTACGGCGCAATCCGGGCGATCAAGGGCATCAGCTTCGCGGTCGAGGAAGGCGAGATCGTGGCCCTGCTCGGCGCCAACGGCGCGGGCAAGACGACGACGCAGAAGACGATCTCCGGGATGCTTCGCCCGTCCGCCGGAAGCATCACCTACGACGGCCGGCGCATCGACGGAATCCCGGCCCACGACCTGATCTCGTTGGGTATCTGTCACGTGCCCGAAGGGCGGCGGGTTTTCCCGCGGATGACCGTGCACGAGAACCTGGAGATGGGTGCGTTCCGGTTCAAGCGGCCCGACGCGGCGGTGTATCGGCACGTGCTCGAACTGTTTCCGCGCCTGGGTGAGCGGCTTCAGCAGCAGGCCGGAACGCTGTCCGGGGGGGAGCAGCAGATGCTGGCCATCGGTCGGGCGCTGATGGGCAAGCCGCGGCTGTTGCTGCTCGACGAGCCGTCGATGGGACTGGCGCCGCTGATCGTGGCCCAGATCTTCGACATCGTCCGGGAGATCAACTCCGACGGGGTCACCGTGCTGCTCGTCGAACAGAACGCGGCCCAGGCCCTGGCGTTGGCCAGCCGCGGCTACGTCCTGGAGACCGGCGAGCTGGTGCTGACGGGCACCGGTCAGGAACTGCTCGCCGACGACCGCATCCGCGCGGCCTACCTCGGCGAGGAGATCGCCTCCTGATCGTGAGCCGCCACCCGGGGGGAGCGCGGTTGGCCAAGCCGGCTGGGCGGGTCTAGGGTCCAACACCAGGTGGACGCCGGGGGCGGTGACCACCTCCAGGCCGCGGCGCGGTCGACAACGGCCAGGGTGACGGGGACCAGACCCGCATGCGCTGACCGGCGTCGTCCGACGGAGCCGGGGCGCGGGGGGGTCGAGCGAGGTGCCGCGGCGACGAGCGCGTCGAAGGGAGCGGATCGAGTGCGGCACAACGTGCGAGTACGCCCGGGTTCCATCGGTGACGTGATCTCCTTGGCCCAGTTGACGGAGAACGCCGAGCCACGGTCAGTCCGCTCGAGGTCGATCCCGGATCGCCGCAGCCGGTACGCGCAACTGGTTGCCGACGACGAACGCGTCGTGCTCGTCGCCGTGGACGAGCGCAGCGAGCAGATCGTGGGCGTCGTCGTAGCCACCGAGGACGAGGTCGGCGCCTTGGTCCCGATGCGCGCGCTCACCGTCAACCATCTCGTGGTCGAGCCCAGCAACCGCCGGCGCGGAGTCGGACGCGCGTTGCTGGCCGCAGTGGTACGCAGCGCCGACGAACGCGGCATCGACCAGGTCGTTGCCGCGGTGGCCAACGGCAACCGCGAAGCCAACCGCTACTTGGCCCGGCTGGGGTTCACTCCGCTGGTGATGCGGCGCATCGCCAGCGTGTCCGCCCTGCGGCACACGCTCGGCATGGCCGACGTGGACCGCGCCGAGGTCCGCCGCCGTCGCGTGCGCACCGTCCTCACGGCGCGGGTAGCCGGTCGCGGCGCCTGATCCGACGGAGCCCGCCGGCGCGGGGACAGTTGCGGCTCGGGCCTCGTCCTCGGGGCCGCGCACGATCGTCGGGTCGGTCAGGGGTCCCGCTTAGACTCCGTGGACGTGACGCTGACCGACGCCGAGCCCACTGAGGTACCTACCGCCGCCCGGGCCCGGCTGCTCCTGCTCGACGGTCATTCGCTGGCCTACCGCGCGTTCTACGCCCTGCCGATCGAGAACTTCTCCACCACCACCGGTCAGCCGACCAACGCGGTCTTCGGCTTCACGTCGATGTTGATCAACCTGCTGCGCGACGAGGCCCCGACCCACCTCGCGGTCACTTTCGACGTTTCGCGGCAGACGTTTCGCCGGGAGACCTACAGCGAGTACAAGGCCGGCCGGACCTCCTCGCCGGACGGCTTTTCCGGGCAGGTCCCGCTCATCCGCGAGGTGCTCGACGCGCTGCACATCCCGATCGTGGCCGTCGACGGCTACGAGGCCGACGACGTGATCGCCACCATCACCACCCGGGCCGAGCAGGCCGGCGCGGACGTGCTGATCTGCACCGGGGACCGCGACGCGCTGCAGCTGGTCGACGACCGGGTCACGGTGCTCTACCCGCGGCGGGGAGTAAGTGACATGACCCGGTTCACGCCGGCCGCGGTGGCGGAGAAGTACGGGCTGACGCCGCCGCAGTACCCGGACTTTGCGGCTCTGCGCGGTGATCCGTCGGACAACCTGCCGGGCATCCCGGGAGTGGGTGAGAAGACCGCGGCCAAGTGGGTACGCGATTTCGGTTCGCTGGAGCGGCTGGTGAGCGGGGTCGACACAGTCAAGGGCAAGGTCGGTGACGCGCTGCGCGAGCACCTCGGCTCGGTGCTGCGCAATCGGCAGTTGACCGAGCTGGTGCGGGCGGTGCCCGGCGTTGACATCGAGCTCAGTGACCTCGAGCGGGTGGCCTGGGACCGCGAGCGCGTGCACCAGCTCTTCGACAACCTGCAGTTCCGGGTACTGCGCGAGCGGTTGTTCGAAACCCTGACCGCCGCTGAGCCCGAAGCCGAGGAGGGCTTCGACGTCGATGCCGTGCGGCTGGGGCCCGGCCAGGTCGCGGCCTGGTTGGCCGAACACGCCGCCGGCCCGGGGCGCGTCGGCCTCGCGTTTCGTGGGACGTGGGGACGCGGCACGGGCGACGTCGCCGGCCTGGCCTTCGCCTCGGGCGGCGGCCGGGCCGCGTACGTCGACGGGGAAAGCCTGGACGCCGATGACGATGCCGCGGTGGCGACGTGGTTGGCCGACTCGTCGGTGCCCAAGGCGGCCCACGACGTCAAGGGTGCGCTGCTGGCTCTGCGGGCCCGCGGCTGGGCGCTCGCCGGGGTCGCCAGCGACACCCAGCTGGCGGCCTATCTCGCCCGGCCCGGGCAAGGGGCGTACGACCTGGCCGACCTCGCCCTGCGCTACCTGCACCGCGAGCTGCGGGCCACCGAGGAGGAGCCGTCGGGCCAGCTGACCCTCGACGGCGGTGAGGAGGAGGCCGACGAAGCGATCGCCAACGCCCAATCGCTGAAGGCGGTGGCCGTTGGCGACCTGGCCGACGCCCTCGACGCCGATCTCGAGCGTCGCGGCGCCACCGGGCTGCTGGCCGAGCTGGAACTGCCGCTGACCTACGTCCTGGCCGACATGGAGGCCGTCGGCATCGCCGCCGACACCGAGCACCTCAGCGCGTTGCAGAGCGAGCTCGGTGCGGCGGTGAAGGACGTCGAGGCCGAAGCGCACCAGCTGGTCGGACGCCCGTTCAACCTGGGCTCGCCCAAACAGTTGCAGCAGATCCTGTTCGAGGAGATGGGCTTGCCCAAGACCAAGCGGACCAAGACCGGGTACACCACCGACGCCGACGCGCTCGCCGGGCTCTACGCCACCACCGAGAACCCACTGCTCGGAATGCTGCTGCGCCACCGCGAGGTGGCCCGGCTCAAGACCGTCGTGGACTCGTTGCTGCCCATGATCGACGACGTCGGGCGGGTGCACACCACGTTCAACCAGACCATCGCCTCCACCGGGCGGCTGTCCTCGGTCGACCCGAACTTGCAGAACATCCCGGTGCGCACCGCCGAGGGCCGCCGGATCCGCCAGGCGTTCATCGTCGGGGCCGGCTACGAGACGCTGATGACCGCCGATTACAGCCAGATCGAGATGCGGATCATGGCGCACCTGTCGCAGGACGCCGGGTTGATCGAGGCGTTCACGACCGGGGAGGACCTGCACACCTTCGTCGCCATGCGCGCCTTCGACCTGCCGGCCGAGTCGATCGACGCGGAGCTGCGACGACGGGTGAAGGCGATGTCCTACGGGCTGGCCTACGGGCTCTCCGCGTTCGGGCTGGCCGCCCAGTTGAAGATCGGCACCGAGGAGGCGCGTGGTCAGATGCAGGCTTACTTCGCGCGCTTCGGTGGGGTCCGCGATTACCTGTTCGGCGTGGTCGACGTGGCCCGGGAGCAGGGCTACACCGAGACGATCATGGGCCGCCGACGCTACCTGCCCGACCTGACCAGCGACAACCGCCAGCGGCGAGAGATGGCCGAGCGGATGGCCCTGAACGCCCCTATCCAGGGCAGCGCCGCCGACATCATCAAGGTGGCGATGCTCGGCGTGCACCGCGGCCTGCGCGAGGCCGGGCTCGGATCACGGCTGCTGCTGCAGGTGCACGACGAGCTGGTGCTCGAGATCGCACCCGGGGAGCGGGCCGCGGTGGAGGAGCTGGTGCGCGCCGAGATGGGCGCCGCCTACCAGCTGGACGTGCCGCTCGACGTCTCGGTGGGCGTGGGCCCGAACTGGGACACCGCCGCGCACTGATCCGCCAGAGGTCAGCTGGTGACCGGGAGCTTGTCCTGGATGGCTCCGCCCAGGGAAGACAGTTGCCCGCTCAGCGCGTGCGCCCGGTCCTTGCCGGCCTCGCGCACCTCGGCGGCACTGCCGGCCAGTCCCGCGCCGGCCTGCCGCGCCCGCCAGGCCACCGACGGCTTGCCCTCGGTGTCCACCGCGGCGAGCAGCAACCCGCCCACGATCGAGGCGTTCTTGAACATTTGGATGGCCTGCAACTTGCGCTTGACCGGGTCCGACTCCTCCCAGAACCGGTGCCCGGCCAGGGTGGTGGGCACCATGGTGGCAATCAGACCGAGGGCCGAGAGGCGGGGCAAGCGGCCCAGGGCC
>JALZBL010000308.1 GCA_030947395.1 Actinomycetota bacterium
GCGCAACACCGTGCGCAGCGCCTGCTGCACCGTTCGCTCGGTGGGGACATCCAGGGACGACGTGGCCTCGTCGAGGATGAGGACCGCCGGGTCGGCCAGAAAGGCGCGCGCGAAGGCGACGAGCTGGCGCTGGCCGGCCGAGAGCCGTCCGCCCCGCTTGCGTACGTCGGTGTCGAACCCCTCGGGCAATGCGCGGATGAACCGATCGGCGCCGACCGCCGCGGCCGCCGCCTCCACCTCCTCCCGGGAGGCGTCCGGCCGGCCGAAGGCGATGTTGTCGGCCACCGAACCGGAGAACAGGAACCCGTCCTGCGTAACCATGACGACGGCGCGCCGCAGCTCGGCTTCGGAAACGTCGCGCAAATCCACGCCATCGAGCCGCACCCGGCCGGCGCGCGGGTCGTAGAGGCGCGAGATCAGCTTGGCGATCGTGGTCTTGCCCGCGCCGGTGGCCCCGACCAGAGCCACCGTCTGCCCGCCCGGCACGTGCAGGTCCAGCTGCGGCAGCACCGGCCGACCGCCCTCGGAGTCGGCGACGTAGCCGAACTCGACGCCCTCCAGGTCCACCGTCCCGCGCGTCGGTCGCGGCAGTGGCACCGGGTCGGTCGGCTCGGGCACCGACGGTTCCTCGTTCAGCACGGTCGCGATCTTCTCCAGCGCCGCGGTGGAGGACTGCATCGAGTTGAGGAACATCGCGATGTCCTGCATCGGGCTGAAGAACTGGTTCAGGTAGAGCAGGAACGCGGTGAGCACGCCGAGCGGCAGGCCGCCGTCGGCCACCCGCATGCCGCCGACGACCAGGACGGTCACCGTGGCCAGATTCCCGATCAGCGTCACGCCGGGGATGAAGATTGCGTGCAGCTTGAACGCGTCGGAGTTGGCCCGGCGATAGTCGTGGTTCAGCCGGCCGAACAGGGCGGCGTTGCGCGGCTCACGACGAAACGCCTGCACCGCGCGAATGCCGTTGAGGGTCTCCACGAACTGCACGATGACCGCGGCGATGGCCTCGCGGGTGCGCCGGAACACCACCGCCGAACGCTTGGCGAACCAGCGGTAGAGCACCCAGAGCGGCCCGAACGCCGCGACCGCGATCAGGGCCAACGGCAGATCGAGCACCAGCAGGACCACGGTGATCGTGATGATGTTGAGCACGGCCGTAATCAGGCCGTCCATGGCCGCCTGGAGCATCTCGTTGAGCGTGTCGACGTCGCTCGTCAGCCGGGAGATGACCCGCCCCGAGGTGAACCGCTCGTGGAAGGACACCGAGAGTTTCTGCACGTGGTCGTACAGCTGGCGGCGCAGGTCGAACAGCACCTGCTGGCCGATCCGCCCGGCGCGGAGCAGGAAAATGCGGTTCAACACCCCGGAGATCAGGGCAGTGAGCAGCAACGCCGAACCGATGACGACGATGGTGGAGTTGTCGCCGGCGAGGGCGTCCTTCAGGCCCCGGTCGATGGCCAGTCCCACCAACCACGGGCCGGCCAGCATGGTGACGTTCTGGCCGACGACGACGAAGATCAGCGGAATCAGCTGCCGGCGGTGCGGACGCAGCAGCGCGCCGAGAAGGGCCCGGGCCTCCCGCCGCAGCTTGGGGATGGCGGCCGCCGTCGTCGGGACCTCTTCGTCGGGCTTCTGCTCGAGCTTTCCCTTCCACTCCTCGCCTGCCGGGCGGGCCACCGGCGCGGTGGCGGGATCGCCGGTCGGTGTCTCGACCGTCGCCGGCTCAGCCACGGCTGACCTGCATCCGCGACGTCTGGGCCAGCAAGTCGTGGTATTCCGTGGAGCGCTCCAACAACTGCGAGTGCGTGCCGACGTCGGCGATCCGGCCGTCGACCAGCAGCGCGACCCGATCGGCCAGGAGCACGGTCGACGGGCGATGGACGACGAGCAGCGCGGTGGTGGCCCCGAGCACGCGGCGCAGCGCCTCCTCGACGAGTGATTCGGTGTTGACGTCCAGAGCGGACAACGGGTCGTCCAGGACGAGCACCTTCGGCCGACCGAGGACGGCGCGGGCCAGGGCGAGGCGCTGGCGCTGACCTCCGGACAGCGACATCCCCTGCTCACCGATGCGGGTGTCGAGCCCGAACGGCAGGTCGTGGACGAAGCCAGCCTGGGCGATCTCGAGCGCCTCGGCGAGATCCTCCTCCGCGGTCTCCGGCCGGCCGAGGGTGAGGTTCTCGCGCACACTGGCCGAGAACAGGGTCGCCTCCTCGAAGGCCATGGCCACCGTGGTGCGCAGCTCGGACAAGCGCACGTCGCGCACGTCGACGCCGTCGATGGTCACGCGTCCGCCGGTGGCGTCGTACAGCCTCGGCACGAGCGCGGTGACGCTGGTCTTGCCCGATCCGGTCGCGCCGACCAGGGCCATCGTCTCGCCCGGGCGGATCTCCAGGTCGATGTCGAGCAGGGTCGGCTGCTCGGCGCCGGGGTAGGTGAAGGCCACGTGCTCGAAGCGCACCGTGGACTGAGCGGTGTCGGGCAGCGCTTCCGGCTGCGGCGGATCGACCACGCCGGGCTCGACATCGAGGATTTCGAACACCCGCCGGGCCGCGGTGGCCGCCTCCTGGGTGACGGCCAGCAACCAGCCGAGGGAGGCCAGCGGCCAGATGAGCCGCAGGTAGAGGGTCACGAAGGCCACGAACGCGCCAAGGGACAGGGTGCCGTGCACCACGCCCATGACCCCGCCGACGGTGACCCCGGCGAGGACGATCTGCGGGTACGCGTCGAGCATCGTGAAGAAGGAGGCAAGGGTGGTGACCTTGCGCAGTTCGGCCGAGCGCAGCCGGGTGGCGTGACCGGTGAAGGACGCCAGCATCTGCGGCCGGCGGCCGTAGGACTTGATGACCCGGATACCGAGCGCGGACTCCTCCACCGAGGTGGCCAGGTCGCCCACCTCGTCCTGGGCGTGCCGCGCCTCGCGGTTGTAGCGGTTCTCGAAGTACCGCGTCGCGACCGCCATTGGGATCATGACCAGCGCCACGAAGACCCCGAGCCA
>JALZBL010000309.1 GCA_030947395.1 Actinomycetota bacterium
CGCCACGACCTGCCAGCCATCGGCGCCGATCACCACGGCCCGGCCCTCATCGTCGCCGAGGTCGAGCACCAGCCGGCCGGTCACCGTGTCGGCGGCGACCCGTAGGGCGACGTCGGTCGGGGCGGCAGCCTGAGCGCCGCCCTCCAGCACGGCCAGCGCGTCGGTGAGTGCCTGCCCCGGTGCGGCTGTCTGGTACTTGTCGTAATACTTCGCGGCCAGCTCCGAGCGCAGCGAGCGGCGGCCACCACGCAGCAGCCGGGCCACGTTCGGGCCTTCGACCGGCACGCCGTACACGTCGCCGGTGGTCATGATCCCGAAGGTGTAGGTCTCCTTCGCCATCGAGATCAGCAGCGAGGAGGGCGAGTCGTTGCCGCCACCTAGCAGCAGGGCCAGTGTCGGCGCGCCGACCTGGATCGGCTCGGCCTTGCGGGCGATCCCCTCCAGCACGGTCATCGCATCGCCAAGGGCGGTGGCGTTGGGCACCGTCCCGTACGTGGCCTGGAACACCTCGGCCAGATCCGGTCGGATGTCAGGCAGCGGCCTCTTCTGCTCGGGCCGGTTCTTCGGGCTGGCGAAGGTGTGGACGGCCACCGGGTCGCGGCCGGGGTTACCGGCCACCCCGCCGCGTTCCTCGCTGACGCAGCCGAACACGTACAGGTCGGTCGCGATCTCGACCAGCAGCGTGGCGGTGCTCTTCTTCTCAGCCATTACGACCACGCTCCACACCGGACTGTCCGGGGAAGTCGGCGCCGTGCCGGTCGAGCCATCCACTGCGAACACACTGCGAGCACCGGCCACACGCCGACGCACACGGCAAGTCCTGCACCACGGCCCGGCGCCGCCTCAACTCGTCGTAGGACACGGCAGCGCCGATCCGGCGAATCTTGCGGGCCGTCTCGGCCCAGGCCCGGTCGAGCTCGACCTCAGCCGCCCGCCGGCCGTCAGCGTGACCGACATGCCAGCCGAACGTGAAGGCTTCGACCCAACGGTCCGGCCCAGTGTCTATAGTGGACACGTCGAAGTCGCCAGCCGCGCTCTCGATAGCGGAGGCCCTCCCGCCGGGGGGCCTTCGTGCTGTGGGGGGGCTCATGCGGCACCCGACCGCTTACGCCGGGCCTGCGCCGACTTCAGGGCGAGGCCAGCCATGTGTGCCTTGCGTGCGTGTAGTGCGCGACGGTTCCGCTCGTCCGGTGCCAGGGTGCCCTCGGGGTCTACGTCCCGCTCAAAGCGGGCCAGCAGGCCGGCGGTGGCGCGGGCAGCGTTGGGCTTGGGATCCTCACCGGCCCAGCGGGTGTGCGCGGCCTTACGGGCGCGCAAACTACGTTCAGCGGGAGTCACAGCGGTCTCCAGGCCGCACCGCCTGATTAGGGTGCCGCCGTGGAGAGGTTTGGGCGGGAGAGCCTCTACCGGTCCCGCTGCGCGCGCCGTTGCCAACGCCGGCCGCAGTTTGTGTTCTGCGTCATGCTAACGCTGGGCGCGCCGCAGGCCAAAGTCCGCCACGCCGAGGTAGAGGTCACGGCCTGACCGGGCGGCCACGACGAACGCCGCGGTCAGCTGCGGCAGTCTGGGGTGGAACCGGCGGCCGCACGGGCAGCGGTAGGCCAGCCACCCGCCACGGCCCTCGCCGTACTCGTTGCTGTTGTCAAGCCGGATCCCGACTGGCCCGACCGATGCCCGGTCCAGTATCCGCTCGCAGGCAACGCAGCGAAGGCGCACCTCGACGTTCGGGGGCAGGCCGGCTGCCAGCGTCTCCCACTGGTAACGCCGATCCTCGAGCTCGACGGCGGCGAGCCGGCGCCGCTCCGTCTCCTCGGCGCTTTCCCCGGCCCGCCAGGTCGGCCAGGGCGGTGCGACCGGCCGAGCCTTGCGGTTGCGGGGGCTCACAGATCCTCCATGACGCCTACGCGGTCGTAGGCGGTGCGGGCCCGCTCGGCCTTGGCGCTGGCCCCGTAGCGGCGGACCATCTGCGGTGAACGCCAGCCGGCCTGCTCCATCAGGTCACCTTCGGCGCCGCCGCGGTTGAGGTACCGGTGACCGAACGTGTGGCGGAACATGTGCGGGTTGATGTCCAGGCGGAGTTGCTCGCCGCGGCGCACGACCATCTGGTAGATGCCGTTGCGGCCGAGAACGCCGCGGTTCTTCTCCGACAGCCACAGCTCTGGTCGGCCCGCGTACTTCTCAACGGTCCGCGAGCGCAGGTAGCGGTCCAGGGCCAGCGCGGTGGACGGGTCGAAGCGGACCACCCGGTCCCGGCGGCCCTTGCCTGTCACGGTCGCCAGCCGGTCGTCAAGATCGACGTCGGCCAAGCGCAGGCCAGCCATTTCGGCCAGGCGCATCCCGGTCGAGGTGAACAGCCGCAGAATCGCCAGGTCACGCCGCGACACCATGTCTTTGCCGGAGCAGGACTTGAACAGCAGACGCAGCTGCTCGTCCGTCAGGACCGGGACCAGCTTCTCCTCGAGCGCCGGCGGTCGCATCCGGGCCATCGGGTTGGCCGGGATCTCGTCCTCCTCGGCGAGCCACCGGAACAGCTGCTGCACAGCCCGGTACTGGTTGGAGGCGTGCCCGCTGGTGCGGGTGTCGAGCAGGTGACCGATCCAACCTTCCAGGTCTGCCTTGCCGACCTGCTCCCAGGACCGGTGCGGTGTCTCCTTGACCAGCCAGGTGGCGAGCGCCTCGGCCGCCCCGGTGTAGATCCGCAGGGTGTTCTCCGACAGGTTCCGGGCGCGCAAGGCCCGCCGCCAGGACGTGACGAGCGGGGTGAAGGGGCTTGCGGCGGCCGGGCTCACGCGTACAGTTAACCACTGTCTGAGCGGCATGCTCAGGCGAACCACCCGATTCGCCGGGCTGTTTTCGCTGGTCAGACCGGGTTTGGTGGGCGCGGCAGGTGTCGAACCTGCGACCCCTCGCTTGTAAGGCGAGTGCTCTACCGCTGAGCTACGCGCCCCGCCGCGGCCGAGGCTACCTGGCCGGCTACGCGGTCACGCCG
>JALZBL010000310.1 GCA_030947395.1 Actinomycetota bacterium
CCCCGCAGCGCGGTCCCCGCACCAGTTTGCCCGGTGGCCGCGCCTGGGTTCGCGGTGATCGCGGTCAGGACCGCGACCTCTTCGGCACTGGGGTGCCCGCGCACCACCCGCAGTCGCCGTGCGCCGTCGTCGCTACTCACGCCGGTGCCGCGTTCGCGCCGTGCTCACGCTGCCTCGTTCGGGTTGCGCCGTGCTCACAGGGCTGCCCTCGTTCACGCCGGCGCTCACAGTGGGATGTTCCCGTGCTTCTTGGGCGGCAGCTCGGCCCGTTTGCTGCGCAGCATCCGTAGCCCCCGGATCACGTGGCCGCGCGTGTGCGCCGGGCGCAAGACCGCATCGATGTAGCCGCGCTCGGCCGCGACGTAGGGATTGACCAGCGTGTCCTCGTAGTCCTCGGTCAGCTCGAATCGGCGGGTTTCGGCGTCGTCGGTCTTGGCCAGCTCCCGGCGGTAGAGGATGCCGACCGCGCCCTGCGCGCCCATGACCGCGATCTGCGCGGTAGGCCAGGCGAAGTTGAGGTCGGCGCCGAGATGCTTGGAGCCCATCACGTCGTAGGCCCCGCCGAACGCCTTGCGAGTGATGACCGTGATCTTGGGGACGGTGGCCTCGGCGTAGGCGTAGATCAGCTTGGCGCCGCGGCGGATGATGCCGTTGTGCTCCTGGTCGACGCCGGGCAGGAAGCCGGGCACGTCGACCAGGGTGATCACCGGCAGGTTGAACGCGTCGCAGGTGCGCACGAACCGGGCCGCCTTCTCCGAGGCGTCGATGTCCAGGCAGCCGGCGAACCGGGTCGGCTGATTGGCCACCACACCCACCGGATGGCCCTCGATGCGTCCGAACCCCACGATGATGTTCGGCGCGAAGAGGGCGTGGACCTCGCAGAATTCGGCGTCGTCGAGCAGGTGTTCGACGATCTCGTGCATGTCGTAGGGCTGGTTGGCCGAGTCGGGGATGAAGTCGTCGAGGAAGAGGTCTCCCTCGCCCATTTCGACGTCGACCTCGGCGTCGTAGACCGGAGCCGGATCGAGGTTGTTGCTGGGCAGGTAGGACAGCAGCGCCTTGACGTAGTCGATGGCGTCCGGCTCGTCGGTGGCCAGGTAGTGGGCGTTGCCGCTGTCGGTGTTGTGCGTCCGGGCGCCACCGAGTTCTTCGAGGGTGACGTCTTCTCCGGTGACCGTCTTGACGACGTCGGGCCCGGTGATGAACATCTGCGAGGTCTGGTCCACCATCACGATGAAGTCGGTGAGCGCGGGGGAGTAGACGTGTCCGCCGGCGGCCGCCCCCATGATCAACGAGATCTGCGGGATCACCCCGGAGGCGATGACGTTGCGGCGGAAGATCTCCCCGTAGAGCCCGAGGGATACCACGCCCTCCTGGATGCGAGCCCCGCCGCCCTCGTTGATCCCGACGAGCGGGCAGCCGGTCTTCAGGGCGAGATCCTGCACCTTCACGATCTTTTCGCCGTAAACCTGGCCGAGGCTGCCGCCGAACACGGTGACGTCCTGGCTAAAGACGCACACCGGTCGGCCGTCCACCGTGCCGAAGCCGGTAACCACGCCGTCGCCGTAGGGCCGGTTCTTCTCCATACCGAAGGTGGTCGAGCGGTGCCGGGCCAATTCGTCGATCTCGGTGAACGAGCCCTCATCGAGCAACGCTGACACGCGCTCGCGGGCGGTCAGCTTGCCGCGCGAATGCTGCTTCTCCACCGCTCGCGCCGATCCGGCGTGGACGGCTTCGTCGTAACGCTGGTCGAGGTCGGCGAGCTTGCCGGCCGTTGTGTGCTTGTCGACGCGCGACTCGTGTGGGAACTGATCGGCGGCGCTCATGGCTGCGGACTCTAGCGCGCGACGCCGTCGATTGGCCGGGTCTCGTAGGCTGCCCCGGCGTGGAGGACCGTTCGAGCCGCCGCCCGCTGGACCCGGCCCACCTGCGGGCGCGCCTGGTCGGAGCCGGGCGCTTCGTCCCGGCGCTGGACGTGGTGAGCGAGACGACGTCGACCAACGCTGACCTGCTGGTCGCTGCGGCCCGCGGCGCGCCCGAAGGCACCGTGCTCGTCGCGGAGTACCAGCGCGCGGGGCGCGGCCGGCTGGGCCGCGAGTGGGTGTCTCCGCCCGGCGCCGGGCTCACGTTCTCACTCGTCCTGCGCCCGGACGTGCCCCGCCCGCGTTGGTCCTGGCTGCCGCTGCTGGCCGGCCTGGCGTTGCGCGCGGCCGTCGCCGACCTTGCCGGAGACGACGTGGGCAGCCGGCTGAAGTGGCCCAACGACCTGTTGCTCGGCGCGAGGTCGGCCAAGGCCGCTGGCATCCTGGTCCAGACCGGCGACGCGGCGGTCGTCGGCGTCGGCGTCAACGTCGATCACGCTGCCGCCGAGCTGCCCGGTCCAGCGGCCACGTCGCTGCGGCTGGCCGGCGCCGAAGTCGAGCGGTCGGACCTGCTGGTGACCACGCTCGAAGCGCTGGCCGAGCGGTACCTGGCGTTCATCGGGGCGGGTGGCGACGCCGAGCGCTGCGGCGCGCGCGCCGAGTACCGCGCCGTCTGCGCGACCCTCGGTACGGAGGTCGAGGTGCAGGGCGCCGGTGGAGGCTGGCCGGGCCGCGTGGTCGACATCGGCCCGGACGGGTCGCTGATCGTGGAGCGCGACGGCCGGACGACGGCGGTATCGGCCGGCGACGTGATCCACCTGCGGGCGCGACCGCGGTAGTTTCTGCACCGACACCGGCCAAGGAGGCTGCCATGGCGTTTCCCGAGAAGGTGCTCACCCGCGACGAGCAGGTGGTCGAGCACCTGCATCCGCACTGGGTGACGCTGATGCCGGCGACGCTGTGGCTGGTACTCATCTGTGTGGCCAGCGGGGTCGGTATCACCTTTCTGCCCGACGGCAGCGCGCACGGTCTGCTGGTCATCGCCGCGTTGGTGCTCGCCTTCCTGCTCCTGTGCTGGCTGACCTTCGCGCCGTGGATCGGCTGGCGCACCACCCACTACG
>JALZBL010000052.1 GCA_030947395.1 Actinomycetota bacterium
ACGACCCAGGCCCGTTCGGCCCGCCAGACCTCGCCGGCCTCGCCCACCACGGTGAGATCGCGCAACGTCGCCTGATGGTCCAGCGTCGGGTAGCGCCGGCGCGCCTCGGCCGAGGCGGCCGCGACGAACTCCAATGGCAGGAGTTGGACCTGTGACTCGAGCCAGTTCTTCGCGCGCCGGCACAGCGCGCAGTCGGCGTCGTACAGCACGGTGGCAGACCGCATCCGCCCCCCGCTCAGACCCGGGCCGGACCGGGCTGCGGCGGCCCGTGTGGCGGGGCGAAGCCGCCCGGCATCGGCGGCCCGTACGGCTGCGCCGGCGGACCGGACCGCGGCGTCCAGGAGTCCGGCGCCAGTGGCGGCACGATGCGATGCGCGGCCAGGCCGCGCCGGCGGAAGCGGTTGAGCACGTACAGGTTGCCGAAGTGCATGGCGCCCAGAACGAGCAAGACCACGCCCTCCTTGACCGAGAGGGCCTCGATCGAGGCGCGGGCATCGGGCAGCGCGTGGCTTACCCGCAGGAACAGCGACACGAAGCCGAAGTTGACCAGGTAGAAGCCGACGACCAGCAGGTGGTTCACCGCTCGGGCGAGCGCCTCCTGGCCGGCGAAGACGTCGCCCAGGAAGATCGCGCCGCTGCGGTGCAGGGTCCGGCCGACCCACCAGGTGAGGACGATGCTGATCGGCAGGTAGATCAGGTACGTGACGACCGTCCAAGTCATGTGACGCCTCCTTTGAACGTGTTCAAAAACAGCCTAGCAGGGGGGGTGAACGTGTTCAACTCCTCTTCCGCGCGGGGGTGGGAGGATCGGGTTCGTGCCGGCGCGGGTGGGAGTGATCGGCCTCGGGCTGATGGGTGGCTCCCTGCTGCGCCGGTGCGCCGCAGTGGGGCGGCCGGCGGCCGGCTGGGATGTGGCCGGCGGCACGGTTGCCGCAGTAGTCGCGGCCGGCCTGGCGGCAGCGCCGACCCTCGAGCAGCTGGTGGCGGCCAGTGACGTGCTCTTTGTCGCCGTACCGCTGCCCGCCCTCGACGCGACCTTCACCGCCGTCGCCGCGATGAACGGCGCAGGGCCGGCGCCGGCCGGCCCGGTCGTCACCGACCTCACCTCGGTGAAGCAGCCGGTACGCGAGTTGGCCGCCGGCCATGGGTTGACGTTCGTGGGCGGCCATCCGATGGCCGGCTCCGAACTCTCCGGTTTCGCCGCGAGCAGTGCCGAGCTGCTCGCCGGTGCCGCGTGGGTCCTCACCCTCGATGACGGCACCTCGCTCGCTGGGTGGCTGGCCGTCGCCGAAATCCTGACGAGCATTGGCTGCCGCGTCGTACCGTGCACCTCCGCCGACCACGACCGTGCCGTCGCCCGAGTCAGTCACGTGCCGCATCTGCTGGCTGCCGCCGTCGCGGCCGGCGCGGCCGGGGACCCGCTGGCCCTGGCGCTGGGGTCCGGTTCGTTTCGCGACGCCACCCGCGTGGCGGCCAGCCGGCCCGAACTGCTCGCGGCCATGTGCTGCGGCAATGCCGGCGCTGTCCGGGCGGAGCTCGCGGCGCTGATGGGCGGGTTGAAGCAGGCCGCCGGCCTGTTCGGCGATCCGAGCCTGCTCACCGGGTGGTTCGAACTCGGCCGCACGGTCCGGGCGGGCTGGCCGCCGGCGCCCGGCGCCGGCGTGGAGATCGCGGTCGACGGTGAGCTGCGCCAGCAGCTGCTGGCCCTCGGGCGTGGCGGCGGGCACCTCACCGGCGTGGGAGCCGACCGCCTCACCGGCCGGGCCGGACCGGAAACCGGTGGCGGAAATAATTGATCGCGGAAAGACAGTCCGTAAGCCAGCTTCGGCGGCGCAGGCGCCCCACTAGTCCCGCTCCCGGCCGGCCGGTCTTCGGTTGGCGGGACCGCCCACCCGCGGACCGGGCTATGCTACGGCTCCTTGTCGCTCGCGGAACCGCAGTCCAACCGCGAGCGGGACCTACCGCCCGGGGGATCTGCCATGAGCCAGTCACATCGCCGCATTGCCGCGCTTGTCCTTATGGCGGTCGCCGCGATCCTCCTGCAATTTGGTACGACCGGACAACACCTGTCGCCGGCCGCGGCCACGGCCCCCCGCAAGGTGCTGTGGATCGTCATGGAGAATCGGTCGTACGGCGCAGTGGTCGGCGACACCACAGCGGCGCCCTACATCAACGGCACGCTCCTGGGTCGCGGCGGCAACGCGACGAACATGCATGCGGAAACCCACCCCAGCCTGCCGAACTACCTGGCCATGACGGTCGGATCCACATACGGCATCGCGGATGACGGCAACCCGACGGCCCATCCGCTCATCGCGCACAGCATCTTCAGTCAGGCCGACCCCGCTTGGCGGGCCTACCAGGAGACCATGCCCAGCAATTGTTACCGGCGGAACACGTCATTCGCTCATGGCACGCAATACGTAGTGAGGCACAACCCGGTCACCTACCTGGTGGCCGCACCAATCAGCGCACCAGCCGCCGACTGCACCGTCAATGACGAGCCGATGGGGACAGCGACCCTCGGCCATCTGGCCAGCGACCTGAGCGCAGGCACCCTGCCGTCATTCTCGTTCGTAACTCCCGGCCTCTGCCACGACATGCACACGGCGCCTCTCGGGCTGGCCTGCAATCCAGCCAACCCAGTAACCGCCGGTGACCATTGGTTGGCTCAGTTGATGCCGAAGATCTTCGCGTCACCCGACTACGTCTCGGGTCGGCTGGTCGTGTTCCTGACGTGGGACGAGGGCAACGGCGGGGCGCAGATCAAGGGGATGGCGTGCCTGTCGGTGCAATATCTCAACGACACGGGTTGCCACATTCCGACCCTGGTGTTCTCCACCAGCACCCGTGGCGGCAGCAGCAGTGCCACCTTCTTCTCCCACTTCTCGATGCTCAAGGCGACCGAGGAGTTGCTCGGCAAGCCTACGAACGAGCTCGGGGTGACCAACGTGTCGAGTTCAACCTCGATGCGGGCTGCCTTCGGGCTCTAATCGGTCCGGTGGAACGCATCGGTAAGCCGAGCAGACCAGCGCGGCTGTAAGGTCAGGGCTGGGGCCGACGACGGCTTTCAGGTACTAGATGCGCGTTCGTCGTCTGAACAGCAGGATCGGGCCCGGCCACATCCCGAGTGCCTGCGTGGTCTTGTTGAAGGCCATGATCACTACGACGTGGGAATACACCGGAGGCGCCGCGGGGTCATAGGGCAGCGCCCCGCACGGAGGGGTACTGGCGGAAGCCGACGACGGCACGGCCACCACGCCCGCCGCCATGGCGGCGACCAGCGGGGTGGCGACAGCACTGGGAACGAAGACCTCCAACGACAACATTTTCCGGCAGGCGCAAGCGGCGACCAATTCCTGGATGTCCTATCAGGAGTCTATGGTGTCCAACTGCGCTCCCAGCGCAGGGTTCTACAAGACCGGTCACAATCCGGCCTACTGGTACAACGACCTGCGCACCCCCGTGAACACCTGCGCCACCAACGACTTGCCCCTCTCACCCGGCCTGGACAATGCCATTGCTAACGACTCGCTGCCCACCTACAGCTGGATCACCCCCAATCTGTGCAATGACATGCACTGGCTGACCGGCTGTCCAGACGCCAACACCCAGCGGATCGCCGCCGGCGATCAGTGGATTTCCAGCCTGCTGCCGCGGCTCACCGCCATGCCGAGCTACCTGGCCGGCAACACGCTGATCGTGATCACCTGGGACGAGGGCTCAGAGACCTCGACAAAGGGCATCGACTGCACCGATCCCGCCGCTTATGTCAGCCACCCGGCTTGTCAGGTGCCGACGATCGTCGTTTCGCCCTACATCGTCCCCGGCGCAATCGACAGCAGTGACCAGAACCTATACTCGCTGCTCGGCACCACGGAAGACATTCTGAGCTACCCACGCCTAGGACGAGCCGTGACCAACGCACAATCGCTACGACCAGGGCTCGGCTTCTAGTTGCCTCAGCGGAGGAGTGGCTGTACCGCTAGCTTTGGCTAGCTGGTGCGACTGGTCGCTGCGATGTTCCTCCACGCCTTCTGCGAGGCCGCGTCTGTCAGGCTCCAGTCGCCTTGCGCGCCGGTGCCGCCCCAGTGCAGCCACATCTTGATCTTGTCCTGGGAGCTGATCCCAGCTGCGTCGCCGGCGATGGCCTTCGCTCGCTGGGCCTGTGAGGTGGCCGAAGGCACAGTCCCCGGCTTGACCACGTACTGCCCGTACTCGGTGATAAGCATGGGCACGCCCTGTGTGAGCATGGGGTTGTACCAGCCCATGAACTTCGGGCGGGCAGACAATGCCAGGGGCACAGCAGCGTAGGTATCCACGGCCACGAAATCCTCGTAGGCGGCCCCGACCATCCACGCGGATGCACCGCCGATGCTGGCAAGCTTCTTCGGCTGCCACCAGTAGGCCGTATACACGGGGCCCCCGGCGTACCGCAAGCTGGCCGCCAGCAGTCCACGATGGTGGGCTCGTCGTCGACGACCAGCAGCCGCGCCTCGGAGCGCCGCGGCTGGCGACGTGCGCGGCCTCCCACGGCCTCCAGTGTGGCCGACCGCGCTGCAGTGGACCTGAAGGTTTCCTGTGAGCCGGCTGTTAGCCAGGCTGAGGTGGACCGCCACTATGGGACGCCGGCGCTACGATTTCGCGATGGAGACGGTCGCCGACACCTTGCACAAGGCGCTCCAGATCAACCTCGACCCTCGCTGGTACGGCACCATCGCCGAAATCGGAGCGGGCCAGGAGGTTGCTCGCTGGTTTTTCCGGGCCGGCGGCGCCGCCGGCACCGTCGCCAAGTCGATGTCGGCCTACGACATGGCCGTCAGCGACGCCGTCTACGGCAAGTCGGACCGGTACGTCTCAATGGGGCGCCTGCAGGCGATGCTCGACCATGAGTTCCAGCTCAACATCGACCGGCTCGCAGTCGAGCGTGGCGATGACACCGCCTTCTTCGCCTTCGCCGACACAGTGGTGGCTCGCAGCTACCAGGGCGGCAACGAATGCCACGGCTGGATGGGGGTGAAGTTCCAATCCCACCCACACGACGAGCCCAGCCAGGTCATCCTGCACGTACGCATGCTGGACGCGGAGGCGTCCCTGCAGCAGGAAGCCCTCGGCGTGGTGGGGGTCAACCTGCTACATGGGTCGTTCTTCCAGCATCACGAGCCTGAACTGCTGGTCGAGAGCCTGCTGGACAAGCTGACGACCGGCCGGGTCGAGATAGACATGATCCAACTCAAGGGAATCGAGTTCAGGTCAGTCGACAACCGTTTGCTGGCCCTCAAGCTGGTGCAGGTCGGGCTGAGCGGTGCGGCGATGTTCGGCCCGGACCGCGAGGTGCTTCAGCCAAGCGAAGTGCTGCGCAAGAAGGCGATTCTGGTCGAGCGCGGCAGCTTCCGGCCGCCGACCGTGGTGAACATCGACATGCTCGAATCAGCGCGGGAGAAATTCGAGAGCGACCCGGACGTGACCGGCCGGGAGGTGCTCGTGCTGACCGAACTGACGATGGCCAACCTGCTTGCCGGCGGGGGCGAGGTCGACCGTCGGGACTTTCTCGCCCGGGCCGAGTTGCTCGCCGCCTGCGGGATGACTGTGCTCATCTCCGACTACGTCGACTACCACCGGCTGGCCGCCTACCTTGCCTGGCGCACCGACGGGCGGATCGGCATGGTGATGGGCGTGCCGAGCCTGATCGACCTGTTCAACGAGGCCAACCACTCCCACCTTTCCGGCGGCATCCTGGAGAGCTTCGGTCGCCTGTTCAAGAACGACCTGCGGCTGTTTGTGTATCCCATGCTGCGTGATGGACAGGTCACGACCGTCAACAACGTGGCTGTCGCTGAATACCTGCAGCCGCTTTACGACTACCTCGCGCGGCGAGGCAGTTTCGTGGACTTGGACAATTACAAGCCGGACTACCTGTCCATCCTGAGTCGCGACGTCCTGCATCGAATCGCCGAGGGCGACACGATGTGGGAGTCGATGGTGCCCGCAGAGGTCGGTGCGCTGATCAAGATGCGCGGCTTCTTCGGCTACCGCCGGCCCGACTAAGAACAGCCGTTCGCCGGCCGGCGTAGCGTCATCCCGGTGAGCGCAGTCTTCGTCCACGCCGACGGCCGCTGCGAGTCGACGACGGTCGGAGCCGGCACCCGTATCTGGGCTTTCGCGCATGTCCTGCCGGGGGCTGCGATCGGCGCTGACTGCAACGTGTGTGACCACGTCTTCATCGAAAATGACGTGGTCATCGGCGATCGGGTCACCGTCAAGTGCGGCGTGCAGCTGTGGGACGGCCTGCGCGTCGGCTCGGACGTGTTCATCGGGCCGAACGCGACGTTCTCCAACGACCCGTTTCCGCGCAGTGGGCAGCGGCCGGAGCGATTCGCCCGGACCACCGTGCAGGACCACGCATCGATCGGGGCGAACGCCACGATCCTCCCCGGTGTCACCATCGGTCGTTCGGCCATGGTGGGTGCCGGCGCGGTCGTCACCCGCGACGTGCCCGCGAACGCCGTGGTAGTCGGGAACCCGGCCCGCATCGTGCGCTACCAGGAATCGGGCCTGGCTCCGGTCGTTACCGCCACCGGAGAGCCCACGACTACCCGCGACGACACCGCCTATCGCAGCCGGGTGCGCGGTGTAGTGCTGAGCCGGGTGACCCGGGCGGATGACATGCGCGGGTCACTCGTCGCCGTCAGCTTTGCCGATCAGGTGCCCTTCGAGCCGGCCCGGCTGTTCACCGTATTCGGGGTGCCGAGCCGGGAGGTGCGCGGCGCGCACGCCCACCGGGTCTGCGCCCAACTGCTGATCTGCCTCACCGGCAGCATGGTGTGCGTCGCCGACGACGGGATGACTCGCGAGCAGTTCACCCTCGACGACCCGGATTTGACGCTGTACTTGCCGCCGATGACCTGGGGCACGCAGTACCGCTATACGCCCGACGCGCAGCTGCTGGTGTTGGCCTCCCACGCGTACGACGGGGGGGACTACATCAGGGACTACGACGAGTTCCTCTCGGGCGTGCGGCGCCCTGCGAGCGACCCTCAGCCGCCGGCGGGATGAGGACCGCCTGTCCGGCCAGGAACCCCAGGGGGGCGGTCACCGCGAGGGTTCCGAGCGACACGGCCCAGGCCGGCAGGCCGCCGGCCAACAGGTGGGAGATCAGCAAGCCCACGCCGTAGATCAGCAGGTAGCACAGGGCGAACACCACCCGCCGGCGCGGCGTGGTGCGCACTCCGAAAACCACCCGACCGGTGAGGGCAGTCGAGAACACCAGGCCGGCGGCGAAGGCCGCGGTATAGGCAACGGCCACTTCGGTCACGTACTGCAATGCGGTGAACAACGCGAACGTCAGCAGGGTGTTGGCGCCACCCAACAGCACGAATCGGCGGGCCGCCGTGAACCGAGTGTTCGCGGACCGCGAGGGCGCCGCGGGCACGTCGCTAACGGGCCGGCCCGGGGCGCTCGCCGGGGAGCCGGGAAGAGTTGCTGACCGCGGCGAACACCTCGTGGGACCGGGAGACGGCGAAGGGTCGGCCCTTGGAGTTCTCATAGGTACGCCATACGTACGAGCCGACCACCCCCAGCCCGGTCAGCAGGCTCGATCCGATGAGCAGCGTCACGAGCATCAGAGCGGTATATCCGGGAACGGTGATCCCGCCGGCGGCCCAGAAGACCAGCACGGTCGTCGCCGCGATCGCACTGCTGACCAGGCCCACGGCCCCGATCAGGATGAGCAGAGTGATCGGCAGGTTGGTGAAGGCGAAGATGCTGTCGAGCATGTACTTGACCCGGCGTCGTAGCGACCAGCCGGTGCGCCCCGACGGCCGCGCCAATCGCTGGTAGGGCACCTCGACGCGGCGGTACCCCAGCCAGAAAAGCTGCGCCACCATGCTGGTATGTGACTCGTGCATCGCCGTCAGCTGGGCGGCCACCTGACGGGTGCAAGCAAAGATGTCGACCCCCCCGTTGGGGATGTCGGGCATCACGAACCGCCGGTAACCGCGCCAGAAGATCTTCGACATCAGCGAGCTGCGGGCGGGGTCGTCGCGGCCGGTCCGTGCGCCGACGGCGATGTCGTACTC